>JAISQH010000416.1 GCA_031274385.1 Planctomycetaceae bacterium
TGCTTGCCTGCTCGCTCACTCCCTCTTTTTTTCGCGTTACACTCGTTTGCTATTTTGCACTCGGTCTTCTGCTGTTTTCCGTGTTGACGAACGGAAATATCTTGGCACAGAATGTTGTTGACGTTAAGAACTTTGACGGCGAAACCGTGTTCCAACTCAAGTTCTTCGATCCTAACGATGGAAATTTCACGGCGGGACAAAATTCAACGAGAAACTTCACGCAAGCAGAAAGAAACGCAATCACCGCAGCCGCACAATACTGGACTGATGTTTTGAAACCCCACGGCACAATGCCCGATTATGAGAGCGGGTTGGACAACAACGGAGACCCGATCACTACTAATCAACCGCTCGTCATAAATGTCGGCACTATTGACATTAATAATGCGTGGGGTGACCCGCTTGCCCCTGTCGCAAGCGAACAGCCAAATGATCCTTTTCTAGTCCATCTAAGTACGACACTGCTTGCCGATGGTACGAATGTTACTCCAACGACATACGGTCACGGCGTAATGGCAATTGGAAACGAATTTACGAGTCCACAGGGATCTCTTACCCAAGTTGGGCGGAGTACCGGCGACCTTAGCACCATAGCAATCCACGAATTCGGTCATATACTGGGAATCAGTTCACCGATGGAGTATACCGCCGATATGGAACGATGGGCGTATCTCGCCAATTTTCCCCAAGAACTGACCAGATGGCAGTCGCATTTGAGAGATAACAACGGAAACCTCTCCGTACCGGGAGCATATCCCAATGTTGACGGTAAACCGGTTGATTATGATCCAACAGGAGGAAAACAGTACATTTTCGATATGGGCGATCCCAATTCGCCAACTCAACCGGCAAACTTCACATTTGTTGGAAAGAACACACTGGAATTGTGGTACGGTAAACCTATCGACGAACTAAGCGAAATGCAAAAAAATATTGGTGTCCCGCTTCAAGGACTTATACCGAACGATTACTATCTCATGGGAATAAATGAAGCTGACCGCTGGGTATATGCTCCCGAAAACACGTTAGCGCACATTGATGCACGTAACTCGGCGATGAGTTGGCAGATGTACAGGAATTATCCGATGTTCCTTGAAATCGAGTTGGCGGTGATGCAAGATATGGGGTACGACATTGATAGGAGCAGTTTTTTTGGTCGTTCGTTTTATGGTAATGGTGACGGAACGGTTTTTACCAATTCGGCAGGATTCAACTCATTAAGTGTTTACGGTATCGGCTTGCATTTGTTTGGTAGTAATTTGAATATCGTTCAAACAGGAAACATTCAAGCCGGTGGAGCGGGGGCAGCCGGTATTCGTATTGACGGCATCAACAATAAGTTGACCATTGCACAAGGAACATTAGTCTATGCCGGTCTCAGCGAAGGTTACAAACTCTCGTCTGAAAATCAGGCTAATATTTTCCGCAATTATGGGATTAAAGTATTGGCAGATGAAAAAAAAGATGACAAGGGTAACAGTATTTTTGAATATTATCTTCCGGAAGGGTTAGATGGAACCGGTCTGCTGGTATCTTATGGAAAAGACCACCATATTATTCATCAGGGCACCATCATCACTCCCGGAAAAAACGGAACAGCCGTCCGGTTTGATTTCGGCGAACCAAGTGTCGGTGCGAAGTTGGGTTCTTATGCGTTCGACCCATATTACGGCTATATGGAAGAAGGAACGATCTTCGGCGGTTATCCCGAAGACCTGCAAGGACCACTCGTCAAAGCGTTTGATATTACCGGTACAATTAAGGGCGGTAACATGGGACTCGGTATACCGTTCGTTACACCTGGCGGCAATGATAGAATCATAACCAGAGGTAATGATGTCCGATTTACAGGTGACCCGCTTACCGGAGACATATTCAGAATTTTTGAGAACGGTTATCTTATGATACCCAATCAAGATTATTTACTAAATACCACTCCTTATTATCCCCGAATCCAAGCGGATTCTTCCAAAAACGAGGATATTAGTACGGTCGTTATCAACCCGAACGACGGTACGGTGGTCATCATCTATGAAAATATCGTCCACGCGAATTTGTATCCGTATCCGTATTCTGTTACAAATACTGAACAAACACCTGATTTTGGAGTAGTTGCCAGTTATCGCGATGATAAGGCTGTAAATCATATATTCCGCGTTGACCCCAGCGTTTATAGTATCAGTAGTAGAATAGAATACGAGCGCGATGAAAACGACAAAGAAACGAATGTCGTAGCAAAAACGTTCTATACTGTAACAAATAAAAATGATAATAAATCGTTCACTGTTACAATCGATAAAGATGGTATAATAGAGACAATCATTCCCATTGATACTCCTTATAGAAGTTATGCCGCTGTTCACGGAGGTGATTCATACGATCCCAAAAACCCAGATATAGCCGTTATAACATACGAACAAGATGGCAGCGTAAGGGTACAACCAGTCCCGCCAATGGAAGGTCTTTCTGATTTACTTAAAAATTACCGAATTAACTACGTCGATGGTCGTCTTGTATTGCGAACTCTTGAAGATAATGAAGCTGAGCCATGGAACACATATATTGCCCCAGACCAAGATATAGTAACTTTCTTACAAGGTGATGGAGCGGCAATTTTCATTGCGGGCGATGATAAGTATGACGAAGAGGCATCAGCCATGTTGGGAAAGGATATTTACCAAGGGGGAGCACATGTTGAAACCATCAACATTATGAGCGGAGCAGTTATTGAAGGCGATATTATTTCACTTTACAATTCTATAAGTTATCCCACTTCTATAGAGAGGGTAACCACGCTGACATTCGGTTTGAAAGCAGATGAGCAAGGACAGGCAACCGCCTCACCTGACCCCAATTTTCATTTCGTTTTCAAAGACGATATCAACTATTTTCCAACGATGGATCGCGCTTATATCAATGACCGTCCTGGATTCGGGGATTTTGCACGCTGGGGGGATTACAACTATGATGAGGATATTGGGGGCTACGTCTATGCCGGAGAGAAACAAGGCAGATATAAAAGCGGCGATAGTTGGAAAATTGCGGGCAAAATTGACTTGCATTTTGCCGGAGGATATACTGAGTTTCAAGCGGCAAACGGTACTACTCAATATTTTATCAATTCGGTAACTATCGACCGAGACGCAACATTTTCGCTCAACTCTGTACTAACAAACCAAGAAACCGGAACCCTCGTTATGCCGTTGTTGTATGCCAAAGGAGACTTCACCAACAATGGTCGGTTTTCTGGTGAGGGGGAAGTGTGGGTCAGTGCAGAACGGATTTACAACCTTATTTCTGTTGATCAACTTGGTACCACAAGTGAAAATGCGGTTGGATTTTGGGCGCACGGAACTCTCGTCAACCAAGGAACCATTGCACCAGGACCCAACAACGGATATGGTAACATCGATACTTATGATAACAATGTACTCACTTACGGACAGAAAACCGGAATGCTTGCCATTGCCGGTAATCTCGACTTGAGTAATCGAAACAGTGTCTATGAAGTAACCATTGCCGACGGACGCAAAACAGCTACGAATTCTCCCGAATGGGATAATTATCCTAGTTGGGTTTCCAATCGAATCTGGAAGTATGAAGATCGTCGTAGTGAAGAATTTGTTGATTATCTCACGTTAGAATATCCTGATCCTTCTTCCGCTTGGAATATTGATCCTGTTAGCGGTCTTCCGGTGAACGACGAACGAGAGATTATTGGCGGAGGTTGGGGAGTTGGCGATAGTGATCGGCTGGTTGTTTCCGGCACCACAACATTGGGCGGAACACTGCAAATTCATGTAACTCCGGGCGATTACAGCCCCAACCCGACCACTTATACCATCATTCGCTCCGAAGGCGGTTATACGCCCGGCACGAACTTTGAAAAAATCGAACATTACATCGCCTTTCTGGAATTCGACCTCTCTAATCTTGCCCCCGCCGAATTGAACACGTCAAAGACATACGTTAATCCCTATAACGAAAAAGAACTCCAGTTCACAGTGATTCGTGACGCCGAATATTTCAAAAAGCATGGCAAAACGTTCAATGAAATCGCGGTTGCAACAGCGATTGACCATTCCTTGTTCGATTCGTATCGCGTGGCGTTTTCTTTGGGCGACAACCGTAACAGCGTGTCGGATTTACGCAATATGTATCACCAGATTGCCGGAGCGATTCGGGCAAACAGTCTCATAATGAACCTTTGGAGTCCATCGGAAATCTTGTTCCCGCATATCGGTTATGGAAACGGTCAGATGGAAACCGGTAAGCGTGGTCAAATTGATTGGAACCGTGTTGCCGGTAAAAAAGCCAAGATGCTCGGTCAGGTTGCGGGTTGTAATCGGGTTGGTAGTTTGTGGGGCGAACTCATGAACACAACCTTCAACGCCGAATCAGACGGAAATTCCGACGAATACTCGTTCAACCGAAACGGTTTTATGGTCGGGAGCGAATGGAACCTGACTCCCTATTCGGCAATCGGGGCTGTCCTGTCTTATCACAACAGTACGCTGAAACAAGTTGGCGACAAAGTGAAGAGTGACGATTACATTTTGGGTTCTTATTTTGTTGCGGCTCCGTTCAACACGCTTGAATTGAAGGCGTACATGGGATTGGGAATACAAGAATATGACAGCGACCGGCGAATTTACAACGCCAACATCATTACCGACCGGGTGCCGCTCGGAAACGGTATTAACGGGTATCTTTACGGAGTCAATGACCGCTATGTCGGTCAGACGCGGGGTAATTCGTTCAACTTGAGTTTGGAACTTGCCAAACCGTTGGAATTGCATCCGACCTTTATTCTACGCCCGACACTCGGAATTGATGCCCAACACGTTTGGCAGTCTGGATATGTAGAAAACGACTTCGGCGAAGTATCGGGCGGGAGCAATATTTACGCATTGCGTTACTCACGAACTCATTACAATCGGGGATTGTTGCGAGCCGGATTCAGTTCGGAAACTTCCGGTCAACGCGGCGGGATTCGGATGAGAGCTTTTTACGTCAGCCAGATTGCCGGTGACCGCTATCCAATTTCAACTGCCGCGTTCGCAACCGGCGGTGAACAGTTCACGGTTCGAGGTGTGGACATGGGCGGCAGTTACCTTCATCTCGGCGTCGGAGCCAATTACTGGCTGGACGGCGAAAAGACTTCGTCAATGTTCTTTGATTACGACGCAAACATCTACAACGTTTCGTACAAAGTCAACGCCCATATCGTCAATCTTGGGCTGTTGCAGAAATTTTAGAGTAGGTCGGAAAATCCTGATTATTTCGCTCTTTAGGGAATTTCTAAAAACCGAGACTCACCACGAAACACACGAAAGTTCATGAAAAGCACATGTTATAAATTGGTTAAAGTAAAAAAGTGATAACAAAAAAACCTTTCGTGCTTTTTCGTGATTTTCGTGGTTAAAAAAGAGTTTTTAGAAGTTGCCTTAAAAAATTGACGTTTCCCGCAACTGCGGATTTTACAAATTAGTAGCCAGTAGTCAGTTATAAAGCCCTTATTTTCACTTATGGCATCTTTTCAATAAGTGAAAATAAGGCTTTTAATAACAACTAACAACTAACAACAGGCTACTGACAACTGACTACTAACGATGTTGATTTCTGATTTGGTTTCCTATAAAATCAGGGGCAATGATTCACGTTATTTTGTGAATTTCCATTTTATAAAGAACCCTTTTCAGGAGTTTTTCGATGCGATTTATCTTTGATGCAGTTTTATTGATTCTTTGTGTTGCGGCACCGCTTTATGCTCAACCGTCTGAAAACACGGCAGAAAAACCTCTTGTTGCCGTCATGGTCAGCGACGATCATTACGACGCCGATAAACTTCTCCCGCCGCTCATGCAACGGTTGGGAAAAGAAAACGGTTGGGAAGTTGTTATTCTGCACGGTCACGGCACCGCGAATTTTCCCAATATCGAAATTCTCGATAAAACCGATGTGCTTGTTGTTTTTGTCCGGCGTCTCGCATTGCCGAAAGAACAACTCGCTGTTGTCAAAAAATTTGTTGAATCCGGTCGCGGTCTCGTCGGGCTTCGAACCGCCTGTCATGCCTTTGAATCAAACGCGAAGACATTGCCGGAACATGTTGAAAACTGGGCGGAGTTCGATCACGATGTTCTCGGCGGCAACTATCACGGTCACGGAAAAGATGATCTGGGCAGCGATATCGAAAATGCAACAACTCAATCGGATTCGGCAATTCTCAAAGAGGTGACGCCGGATCGTTGGCACAGTACCGGTTCGCTCTACTTTACCAACCCGGTTAAAAACGACGCAACAATTTATCAAGTTGCCTCGTCGCCGCAACAAAAAAATGTTCCGCTCACTTGGACTCGGTTGCATGGTCAAACCCGAATCGCATTCACCGCTCTCGGTCATCAAAAAGATTTTGAAGTCAAAGCCTTTCAAAATCTGGTGCGGAATCTGGTTCACTGGGCTGCCCGGTAATTGTCTCTTTCGGTTTTTACAGGAAGAACGAAGTGAAAGAAGATTTTTATCGTGTATTCAATAGACTTGTTCCATTATTGTTGTTTTGTTATTGTCAACAGATCATACAGATTTTACAGATTTCAATAAAAAACGAATCTATATATAATCTAGTATAATCTGCTGATAAAACGAAAACCCCATAACACTCTTTTTTAAGTTTTGGAACAAGTCTAATATTCTTCTCTTCTCTTTTTCGTGTCTGTTCGTTTCTTTCGTGGTTGATAATCTCGTCGCTGCGCGACTTTGGTTGAATTGTCCGGTGATTACGCTGCGCTCCATCACCGGTTATGCATGATGCCGTCGCTGCGCGACTATTGAAAAACAAAAGTGACAGCAACAACGCCTCTTTATCGCCGGTTAATCGTTCCATCCGACCAACCAAGCGTTTCATCTGACCGGAAAATCGCTCCATTTGACCAAATAATCGGAATTTCATCAAATAAACTGCTGTTTTTGTCAAAATAGGCGGTTTAAGAGTGACAATTTAAGGAAATTACCATCTGGCAAAAAAAAATTGCCAACTGGCAAAAAGAAATTGCCATCTGGCAAAAAGAAATTGCCATCTGGTAAAAAGAAATTGCCACGTGGCAAAAAGAAATTGCCACGTGGCAAAAAGAAATTGTCACGTGCCAAAAAGAAATTGTCACGTGCCAAAAAGAAATTGCCACGTGGCAAAAAGAAATTGTCACGTGGCAAAAAGAAATTGTCACGTGCCAAAAAGAAATTGTCATGTGCCAAAAAGAAATTGTCACGTGCCAAAAAGAAATTGTCACGTGCCAAAAAGAAATTGTCACGTGC
>JAISQH010000453.1 GCA_031274385.1 Planctomycetaceae bacterium
AAAATCAGGTAACAAACATATTGTGCTCTTTTGTCAATCAGACGCCAAACAAATTGCGTATGCCGAAGAACACATTTTCGACGCGAAATACCTTTAGGATAAATCTTGATCGTCTGATCCGTTTGATTGGTCTTCGCTTCTTTGGGTTTGCGCCCGGCTTTTTTTTGTGACTTTTTACGACGCCTCTTACGGTTCGGAGATTTCGGCACAAGATCGTTACGCTGAGAACTATAATTAAGTGTAACCTTCGGCGGCTTGGAGCTCGCCGCATCGGCATGCACACGAAGCGTCTCTTCCAATTCACGCACTCGCGCCTTAAGAGATGCGTTCTCCGTCTGAAGCGCGGCGTTCTCCGTACGTAAGGCAAGATTCTCGTCTAAAAGTTCCTGAAGACGTGATTCAAGATATTTAGCCCGATTAAGATGTTCGTTGAATGTCATAGAAAAATAGTAAGAAATTTAAACAGAATTGTCAAGAACAACTTTTTAAAATAGACAGTTACCGGCATTCGGATGTTTCGGTACAGAATAAACGCCTAACCCAAGAATGAATCTTTAATGAAACACGAAATAATCTGAAACAAAAACAACGTAAGCCCCTTGCGACATTTTACGTTGCGCCAAAATATTTCAAATTTGTGTAGCAATATACCAGTCAGACTTCGCTTGTTTAAGGACTAGTGAGTTTTTTAGAAGTTCCTTTGCGCAGTACGACCGAATGCGATGCGAAAGAAAAGGTCTTTTTGAATCTTTGCGTTTTTGTGTGCCGGAGAAAAGCGGTTATTGAAGAAACGCTTTATCGGAAATATCTTTGCGGCACCAGGCACCGTCCCAGCGGATACATTTAACAGCGGTATAGGCGGCGAGTTTGGCTTCGGAAACAGAACCGCCAAGCCCCGTCACTCCAAGAACTCGACCGCCATTACTGACAATAGTTCCGTTTTCGCTAAGAGCAGTTCCGGCATGAAAAACCTTAGTGTCCGGCACCTTAGCAGCGGCATCCAAACCGCGAATCGGAAACCCTTTTTCGTAAGTTCCCGGATAACCACGACTCGCCATCACCACACACACCGCAGTGCGATCATCCCATTCCAACGGAGGAAGTTGATCAAGTTTTCCGTCAATCGTTGCCTCGAAAATATCCGGTAAATCCGTTTTGAGACGCATTAAAAGCGGTTGACATTCGGGATCGCCAAATCGGGCGTTGTATTCGAGAACTTTGGCTCCTTGTTTTGTCAGCATTAATCCGGCATACAGAACACCGCGAAACGGCACTGCGGAACAATTCAACGCATGAACCGTCGGAACAAAAATATGCTCCTCAACCCAATGAAGCATCGCATCATCCACCATAGGCGTCGGAGAATAGGCTCCCATTCCTCCGGTGTTCGGACCGGTATCTCCATCATACGCGGCTTTGTGATCCTGAGCAGGTTGAAGCGTCACAATGGTTGTTCCGTCTGTTATTGCCAAAACGCTTGCCTCTTGACCGTCCAAGCGTTCTTCGAGAATAATCCGATCACCGGCATTGCCGAATTCGCGGTTTTTCGTAATTCGCAGAATAGCGTCAATCGCTTCGGAACGATTGTCGCAGACAAAAACGCCCTTGCCCGCAGCCAAACCGTCCGCCTTGACAACAATCGGCATGTCTCTATCCTCATTAAGAAATTGAATCGCGTCATTGCCGTTAGTGAACGTATGATGCGTGGCGGTTGGCACGGAACCTTTGCGGAGAATTTCCTTGCAAAAAACTTTGCTCCCTTCAATTTGGGCAGCCGCTTGATTCGGTCCGAAAATCCGCAGTTTTTCCGCCTGAAATGCGTCAACAATTCCGGCACAGAGCGGAACTTCAGAACCAACCACCGTAAGACCAACCTTGTTATCCTTTGCAAACCGAATCAGTGCCGGAAAATTCAACTCCGTAATCGGAACATTTTCAATATCGGTTTCATTGGAACCGGCGTTGCCGGTGTTGGAATTGGCGGTTCCGGCATTGCCCGGAGCAACAAAAATCTGATGAGTTCGGGGACTCTGCGCTAATTTCCAAGCCAAAGCATGTTCGCGGCCGCCGGAACCAATAACAAGTATGTTCATCTTAAAATAGAAAAAAAAGGATGCGGTTGAAAGGGAGATTGCCTTTTTGAAAACTCCCGTTATTGCGATTGATTAGACAATTTCCATTATTGTTATTATTGTCAACAGATTTTACAGATGATACAGATTCGTTTTTTATTGAAATCTGTCAAATCCGTATCATCTGTTGACAAAACTAAAAAAACATGACACGCCTTTTCAAATATTGGAACAAGTCTATTCATTTATTGATCTATTGATTAAAATTTTTGGTGACGTGTTAAACGCTACCGATAAAAGGCTTTGATGGTATTCCAGGCATCTTGCGGCGAATCCGTCATATAAAACAGTTCGAGATCGCGCCGGTTAATGACACCTGATTCGACGAGATAGTCGAAATGGACGCAATGTTTCCAAAATTCGACGCCGAGTAAAATAATCGGAATTTGTTGCATTCGTTCTGTTTGCCTTAGGGTCAGTGCTTCGAATAGTTCGTCAAACGTTCCGAAACCGCCGGGGCAGGCAACCAACGCTTTTGCCCGAAGCATGAAATGAAGTTTTCGAACATTGAAATAATGGAATTGAAAACAGAGTTGCGGCGAGACATACGGATTGGGTCGTTGCTCGTATGGCAATTTGATATTTAATCCGATGGAGGGAGCACCGGCTTCGTGTGCGCCGCGGTTGGCGGCTTCCATAATTCCGGGACCGCCGCCGGTGAAAATCACGTAATCAAACAGGGCATTGCTTTCCATCGGCTGCTGTTTCATGGTTTCTTCCGAGACAATTCGTGCAAACTCGCGGGCTTTTTCATAGTAGATGCTTGTTTCCAGTTGCTGCTTTGCCGTTTTCACCGCGTCGCGAAACCCGTCATTATGGGGTTGTTTTTCCAATTGCTCTTCGGCTTCCGCCAAAAGGCGGGCCGCTTTTTTCTGCGAAACAAACCGCGCGCTTCCGAAAACAATCACCGTCGAACGAATACCATATTGCCTCATAAACCATTCCGGTTTTTCCATCTCCAGTTGAAGCCGGATGGATCGGGCGTAATCACTCCGTATAAAATCGTGATCCAGAAACGCCAAAGAATAACTCGGTGAATCCAACAAGTCCTGAATATTTCTACCCCGTTCGTCTTCCTGCGGCTCGGTCAAGTTAAGGGGGCGTTCAAAATCTTCGTCAAAAGGAACCCGTAAATCGTCAATCGGCATTGTGATAACCCTCAATAGTAAAAATGGAATCGAATAAACAAAATAATTATACTACAAAAGAAAAGGGATTGGTACAACTCTTAATGATCATTGCAAAATTTATTTTCCTGATGATTTCATTTTTTGTGGGGAACCATCATTATAATCCCCAATTGTCTGAACACGATTTTTCGGATTGATAAAATTGATAGGATCGTCTGTTGGAAAGAGCTGACGATTCGATGTTATTTCCGGCAGATTATCCTATATTCATCTTACCAATCCCAAAAATCCTGTTCAGATAATTAGGAACCATTTACTCGTAGGGGCGACCCTTGCGGTCGCCCTGAATTTGCGGTCGCCCTGAATTGGTGATGGTTCGGGGCAACCGCAAGGGATTGCCCCTACAATAAAATCGAACGATTTTAATAGACTTGTTCCATTATTGTTGTTATTGTCAACAGATTATACAGATTCGTTTTTTATGAAAATCTGTAAAATCTGGTATAATCTGCTGACAAAACGAACCCCCCATTACACCTTTTTCAAGTTTTGGGACAAGTCTAATAAAAAAAGGATTTTAAAGTGGAATGTGTATAACACCCCGTCATTGACAATTTTTTTTTCGCTTTGCCCTCACCCCTTGACGGAACGTTTTCCCGTAATACAATAGATTACACTTGAAATACTGATCCTTCATTCTGAATTTTAAAAACATGCTAAAAAAAGACAAAACACATATTTCGACAGCCGAATGGGAAGTGATGCGGGTTCTTTGGGATGCCGGACAACCAATGACCGCAACCGAAATCGCCCGAAAATTAGACGGGCGCTCAAATTGGAAATCCCGGACTGTTCGGACGTTCATCAATCGATTGGTCAAAAAACAAGTTCTGTCCGCAGAGAAAAAAATTGTCGGCGGTCTTGAATTGTATCATTTTTCTCCGTTAGTCTGCGAAGCGAAGACGTTGCAAATCGAACAGGACAATTTCCTCAGCCGGTTTTTCGGCGGTACAATCCACTCCATGCTCGCCAGCTGTATTCAGCAAGGTCAACTCTCCCAAGAAGAATTAAAACAATTACGCGAATTGCTCGACCGGGAAATCGGAAAAGGAGGAAAAAAATAATGACTGAACTCTTCTCGTTACCAATCCTCGTTTTTGAACAATCGTGGAATGCAGCGTTGTTGATTATTGCTCTTTTTTGTATTCTTGGAATCATCGGCAAACGGTTACATCCTGCGTGGCGATTTGGTATTTGGTTACTGATTGTGATTCCGTTATTCATTCACATTTCCATGCCTTCTTCGTGGAGCATTTTCAATTTGATTCCATCGGGACAGAAATTTCTTAATGTAATGATTTTGCCGACGGTTTTGGGAATTTCATTACAGATATTGCTGGCTGTTGTTTGGAGTTTGGGATGTGTTTTAATGACTGTAATTTTCGGACGGCAAGTTCTTGCGTGTCGTCAATGGATCAAACTTGCTCTTCCGGTGAAAAATAAACGTGCTTTAACCGTTTTCGAAAAATGCCGACGCCGAATGAATGTCAAATCCCGGCTTTGTGTTATGGAAAGTCCGTCTGTTTCCGGTCCGTTCTTGATTGGAACATTCCATCCGATTTTATTGTTACCGTTCGGCATGGCTCGAACCGCTTCCGATAATCAATTGCGTACCGTTTTTCTTCACGAATTGGCACACCTGAAACGTTGGGACGTATGGAGCAGTTGGGTGATGAGTGTTTTGCTTGTTGTTCATTGGTTCAATCCGTTTCTCTGGGCGGCGATTCGGCGAATGAACGCGGATCGGGAAGAAGCCTGCGACGCAATGGCATTGGAAACACTGAATCAGAACGAACGCCTCGCTTACGGTCACGCACTCATTGATATAGCGGAACATTTTTTATCGCCGCGAAAAACGCCCGGTCTGGTCGGTATTTCCGAAACAAAAGAATTAATGACCGGACGTATTGAAATGATTCAAAAAGTCGGAACATGGAAATGGTACTGGAAAATGTTGGCAACCGTTCTTGCTCTTTTTATTGCGTTGGTGACGATGACGGATGCGGCGGATGTTGTCAAAACCCAATGTACGAAATCCTTGTGTGTTCCCTGTGATCCGTTGCGTTGCGTTAATCATTAACAAAAACTGCGTCCTTTCAAACGGATCAAATTGATCAGAAAACAACAGATCGAACAACCTGCCGAAGGTACTGATTGGATCACGCCTTTGGTTTATTTAAGAAGTATTTGTAACACTTTAACCTTAAAATAGGGGAGATTTCTCATGGAAATGAACCGTAAAGAATTTTTGAAAACACTCGGAGTTGCCGGAACAGCAGCGGCTGTCGGTCATTTCGACGCACTGGACGTTTTTGCACAAAATGGTAACAAAACCGGTTCGCCGGACTTGGTTGCCGTGATGGGCGGCGAACCCGATGTCATGTTCCGTAAAGCGATTGCGGAACTTGGCGGAATCGGCAACTTCGTTAAAGAAGGTCAAAAAATCGTGGTCAAACCGAACATCGGTTGGGACAAAACGCCGGAAATGGCGGCGAACACAAATCCGATTCTGATTAAAGAATTGGTCACACAAATTCTTTCCGCCGGAGCCGCTGAAGTGGTTGTTTTCGACCACACCTGCGACACATGGAAAAATTGCTACAAAAACAGCGGAATTGAAGCCGCTGTTCTGGAAGCAGGGGGAAAAATTGTTCCCGGTAACGACGAACGTTACTATCGCGAAGTCAATATTCCTGATGGTAAAATTCTAAAGAAAACGCAAATTCACGAAGCCTTGCTTAATTGTGACGCTTGGTTCAATGTTCCTGTTCTCAAGGTTCATGGCGGAGCCAAAATGACGATTGCCATGAAAAATTATATGGGACTTGTTTGGGACAACAAATGGTTTCACAAAGAAGGCTTGCAACAGTGTATTGCGGACAGTTGTACTTGGGTGAAGCGACCGGTTCTCAATATCGTTGATGCGTACCGGATTATGAAAACGAATGGTCCGAAGGGCAAATCCGAAGCCGATGCCGTTTTGGTCAAGGCTCTGTTTATGTCCAAAGATATTGTTGCAGTCGATACCGCCGCAACCAAGTTTGCGCAACGATTTACCAATGTTACGTTGGAAGATGCCGCTCACATCGGTATCGGCGAAACAATGAAACTCGGTACGACCAACCTCGATACCCTCAATGTCAAACGGATTACCGTGTAAAAAACGGAACAGGAAATGATCATGATGACCACATCATGTTACAATTTCGCCATTCCGCTTTTCCCTTTGATCCGCAGATTCATGTGCCGATTTTTGTGTGGTGTGTTTTGAAATTGTTTTTCAAATTTTCAAACAAGAAACCGCCACTCAAAAATCGGTACTCTTTTACGTTCTCAGCGGAACAAAATCAAAAACTCAAACAACAAGGGGAAAAAATGGAAAAAAATAATTTAGCAGACAAATATACGTACAGGGTTGAATGGTCTGAAGAAGATCATGTCCATATCGCACGCTGTCTTGAATTTCCATCATTGATAACTCATGGGAATACGATACAGAAAGCTTTAACAGAAATAGAAAAAGTAGTTACAGAATGTATTAAATGGATGGAAGAAGAAAAAGAATCTATTCCTGAACCATTTAGTACAAAAAAAATTAAGGGAAATTTGACCATAAAAGTACCGTCAGAAATACATAAAAAACTGGTCATCAAATCAGCAGAAGAAGGAGTCTCAATAAATCAGTACATTTTATCAAAAATATCATAAATTGTTCTCCATCGGTGGTACACAATTATGAAAAAATACCGTACTTATAACCGAAACACTTAGGCGTCATTTACCACCCAATAATAATGGTAACTGTCTCTTTTCATTTGCGTGCAAAGACGCAAAGAATCAAAACGAGTATCTTTATCGTATCCAATTATCAATTTAATTGCGGCGATTTTTTCGTTTTAGAGGATTTTTAAA
>JAISQH010000524.1 GCA_031274385.1 Planctomycetaceae bacterium
CGAAGGCAATCTTCGGTTGGTTGTGTCGATTGCGAAAAAGTACCGAAATCGCGGGTTGAGTTTCCTTGATTTGATTCAGGAAGGCAATGCCGGATTGATGCGGGCGGTTGATAAATTTGAATATCGCCGCGGTTTCAAATTTTGTACGTATGCAACCTGGTGGATTCGTCAGGCGATTACGCGGGCGGTTGCGGATCAGAGCCGAACCATTCGGATTCCCGTACACATGGTTGAAACAATGTCCAAAATGCGCAACGTTTCGCGAAAATTGTTGCAAGAATACGGACGTGAACCGACGATTGAGGAAACAGCGGAAGCTGCCAATTCACCGCTTGACGAAACCCGCCGGATTTTGGCAATGAATCGTTATCCGATCAGCCTGGATCGACCGGTTGGTAACAGTGAGGATTCCCATTTCGGCGATTTGTTGCCGGATGGAACAGCGGAAAATCCCGCAATCGGTGCCACTCAGGAAATGCTTCGAACCCGGATTGCGAAAGTTCTCAAAACGCTTAGTTATCGGGAACGGGAAATCATTAAACTCCGTTATGGTTTGGGCGATGGTTACAGTTACACATTGGAGGAAGTCGGTCACATTTTCAAGGTAACGCGTGAGCGTATCCGCCAGATTGAGGCGAAAGCCGTACGAAAACTCCAGCAGCCAACCCGCAGCCAAGACCTTGTTGGTTTTCTCGACTAAAACCGAACAGAAATAACGGCAAAATACAGAGATTGATGTTACGCAAAAAGAAATGGGTATTTTAACAAATTGCAATATGTTAAAAATACCCATTTCTTTTTCTTTTCGTTTTTGAGTTTTTTGTTACGAACAAAAAATCATTATCAACGGTTTTCTTTATCAAAGGCTCCGTCGAAGGCGATGTTACTGGGTGAGAAATTGATTTTCTTCACAAACGCGCAGGCTTCGGTGGCTCCGAATTCCCGTTCCATTCCCATGTCTTCCCATTCAACGGACAACGGACCGGTATAACCGATATGGTTTAACGCACGAATAATCTCCTCAAAGTTCACGCCGCCATGCCCCAACGAACGGAAATCCCAACCACGGCGATAATCGCCAAAATTCAAATGGGAAGACAAAATACCGGTTTTGCCATTGAGTGTTACAATGGCGTCTTTCATGTGAACATGATAAATCCGGTCTTTGAATCGGTAAATAAATTCGACCGGATCAACTCCTTGCCAAAGAAGATGAGACGGGTCAAAATTGAAACCAAATTCCTCACGCCAGTTCAACGCGTCCAGAGCCGTTTCCGCACTGTAAAGATCAAACGCGATTTCTGTTGGATGAACCTCCAACGCGAATTTGACGCCACATTCGCCATAAACATCAAGAATCGGGTTCCAACGTTCCGCCAGCAGTTTGTAACCGCCGTCAATGGTTGCCTGAGAGACCGGAGGAAAAGAGTACAAATAAGACCAGATACTGGAACCGGTAAAACCCGTTACAACATCAACTCCCATTTTCTGAGCAGCCCGCGCCACATCTTTCATCTCTTCAGCCGCTCGTTTGTTCACGCCATCCGGCTTGCCGTCGCCCCAAACATAATCAGGACAAAAACCTTTGTGGCGTTCGTCAATCGTATCCAAAACGCATTGCCCAACCAAGTGGGCTTGCAACGCCCAACAGCCAAGTCCGTTTTTGTCGAAAATTTCACGCCGCTTGGCACAGTAATCGCTCTCCGTAACCGCCCGCCGAACTTCAAAAAGTTCTCCCCACGTCGCAAGTTCAAGCCCTTCATAGCCAAAACTTTTCGCCTTAGGCGCCAGCTCCGCAAGACTCAAATCAGCCCATTGTCCGGTAGTAAGTGTAACAGGTCGTGTCATGTCAAAATCTCCTTTTGGGTTGGATTTTTTCTAAAATTTTCAAAGTTTTTTGAAAAATGTTTGAAAAATGTTTGAAAAATTTCTCGAAACTTTTCTTGAATTTTTTTGAAAATTGTTTGAAAATTTTAAAAAATAGGGTTGAAAAACAGGTTCAACCGGTTGAAAAATGAGTTAAAAAAATGGGTTGAAAAAACTGAATTTCTTTTTTTCTTTGAATCGTGCAGAAAGCGACTCAATTGATTTTGTCAGGATTTTCAACAACTTTTGGTATTGTATCATGTTGTCGAGACCATGTCGAGTCTTCCTTCGTGTTTCTCCGCAGATTTTGTTCATGCCTCATTTGCCTGAATTTCCCGGACAAGATTAACGGCTTGTTCGGGCGTTGTGTTGCTGTGAACTTTTTCGTCCACAACAAGAACCGGAGCAAGACCACAAGCACCAAGACAAGAAACCGTTTCGACAGTGAATAACATATCATCTGTTGTCTGTTTTGTTTCAGAAAGTTTCAGTTCTTTACGCAATGCGTTGAGAATATGTTCTGAACCACGAACATGACACGCTGTTCCGTCGCAAAGCCGGCAGGAATGTTTGCCTTTCGGCACCAGCGTAAAATGTGCGTAAAATGTCGCCACACCAAAAACATGCGAAGGCGGCAACGCAAGCGATGTGGCAATAAACGTCAACACTTCTTCCGGCAAATAGCGATAAAATTCCTGAACTTGTTGCAAAACCGGTATCAAACGGGCAGGGTCATGATGGTTTGCATCAAGAATTTCAACAACACGGTCAAACTTTCGTGTTGTACCAGTAGGGTTAGATGCGGCAACACTCATTTTTATTAGGCTCCAAAGTAAAGGTAATCGATCAAAAATCGGGTTGGGTATCGATAAATCATTATCTGTTAATTATGGTCAATTCGCAACGCCTGTCAAGATGTTGACCGTCAAACTGCAAAATTCAAAACAAAGATTCCTACTACGACAGCGCAATCATTGATCAACCACGAAAGACACGAACAGACACGAAAAAGAGAAGAATATTTCTTTGAAAATGAAATTGTTCAAAATGTTTATTTTTTAACAAGATCAATATACTCAATTCTACTTTAGTTTTCCTGATTATTTCATTTTTTGTGGGGAACGATTTTAATTTAAACCCTTATTTTCCAAAGCACCCTTAGTAATCATTTTTCCCTAGTCGCGCAGCGACGACATGATGCATAACCGGCGGTGTAGCGCAGCGCAACCGCCGGACAATCGCCCACAACAACCAAAGTCGCGCAGCGACGAGATTATCGATATTATTGAGTAAAATCTCTTTCGTCTCATTCCCTAAACTCCACTTTTGATGATGTCGTCGCTGCGCGACTTTGTTGGTAGGAAGGGACGCGATCCGGCGGTTGCGCTGCGCTACACCGCCGGTTATGCATAATTACGTCGCTAGCGCGACTAAAATCGTTTCCCACAAAAAATGAAATCATCAGTAGTTTTCGGTTTTATTTTTTTACCGTTCTGTTTTTGGAGTTTATTTTAGGAATGGTAGGCAACCTTTTAATTTAAACTCCAGAAACTGAACACAAGGAAAATTTGTAGTTCGACAGGCTCCCCCCCTATTGCGTATTTTTCTTTTTATGACACAATGCTCAGATCATTTGGGCATTATTGCCGAATTGCTGACAAGATAAAATCTGAACACAAGGAGAATTTATGCGCAACGCAACGCAACGCAACGCAACGCAACGCAACGCAACGCAACGCAACGCAACGCAACGCAACGCAACGCAACGCAACGCAACGCAACGCA
>JAISQH010000529.1 GCA_031274385.1 Planctomycetaceae bacterium
ATCCCAACGCAGCCCGCCCGCATCACCCCAAACCAACATGCTATAAAACAATTACGGGCGCACAATGTTTCGCAGAATCTATAAAAATAAGAAAAAAATAAAAAATATTACTGGGCGCACTTTTTCAAGAAATTTTAGACGTAAGCCCTTTAATACCAATAACTTAAACAAAAAAATATCAACGCAACCAAAGGAACATCCGTTGAAACAAATCGGTCTTGGTGTTCATAATTTTCATGACACCAGACAAGGTCTTCCACCGGCAGGAGTGGGGTTCGATGGTGCCTCAATGTGGGCGTTAATCTATCCGTTTATCGAACAACAAATGCTCTATGAGTCGCTGTACAGCCGTTCGGTAACTTCCGGTTCTGTTACAGCAAAAGGGTTCGGCGTACCGTGCAACGGCGCATGGTGGCTCAATGGGTTGAATGATAGCGAACGTCGATCCTTTGCTTCGGTTTCACCTTATCGTTGTCCCAGCCGCCGTGGCAGTGGAGTCCAAATGACAACAACTGGCGGTACAACAGGTGCTACCAGAAACAACGTGAATGAAAGTAACGATTTCGTCAATGGACCATGCAGTGATTATGGAATGGTTTTTTATACCCGTTCCACAGCAAATCACAACTGGTATGACTGTACAAGATATCTTGATCCCAATGAAATACCGCGACATTTCGGACCGTTCCGTTGTGCCGCTTATCAGGAACCGACTTCGGGAACAGCTCTAACCTCAACCGTTACCGCAACATCATTGCCCAATGAAAGTGCTGTGGTTGCATCGTGGGTACCAAGAGACACAATGTCATGGTGGCAGGATGGTTCGACAAACCAGTTTATTGTCGGAGAAAAACATATCGCCCCAAACTATCTCGGAAAATGTGAAGGCTCCAATGCTTATCGTTCCGATTGTTCCTACCTGACAATGAACGGTTGGAAAACATCCGGCGGCGGACGGGGTATTCGTTATGGCAGTACTTCCTTTGGAATTGTTTTGCCAAATTATGGAAATGATAATGATTCCTTAAATCCTGCCTTCCATTTCGGATTCGGAAGTTACCATTCGGGAATTTGCCAATTCCTACTCGGCGACGCTTCGGTTCGGACAATTCCTGTTACGATCACGCAATCCATTCTGACACGTTTATGTGACACTTCGGATGGCGAAACGGTTGAAATACCCAATTAAGGCAACCATCACCGCAAAGTCCACGAAGGAAACACGAAGTTTTTTAAAAATGCTTTGTGATCTTCATGCCTTTGTGGTGAAATGGGCGTGAAGAGTTGCAAATTGGAACGTACAAGTTGCCTCCAATGGCATAAACGGTGGGCAAATTTTTTGTTCTTGACTCATATTGGGGCGATTGCTATGATTCGCAAGATTATTCATGTTTTGTTTTATTATCAAGCAATCATTTTAATGACCGCCTCAGGGTCAAGATGAGAAAAAAACGGTTTTTCTGGATTCTTCTTATTTTTTTGACAAGTTCTCTGCTTCAAGCCGACGAACCGGTCTTAAAATATGAAAATTACCATAAATGGAACCCCAATCAAATCCGATTTCTAGGTCAAACAACAGAGACATTGCCGCCGCTTTGGCTCGATGCCCAGCCGGAATTGCCAACACGTCACTCTTCTGTTGTTGCCGCTCCCATGCAAATTCGGGAAAATCAACCCTGGACTTGGCAATTATTTCCGAATAGTCTGATTTATCCAAGTTATCTTGCCGGAGTGAACGAATCGCGATTAGGCGGAGTTTGGAATTACGACGAAGAACTTGGCTGGATGTGGGACATCACTCTTGGCGGGAGGGCACCGGTTTTGCGGTATGGCAATCGCAGTACTCTTTTTCCCGAAGGCGTTCAACTCGATTTAGAAGGTTCGGTACATCTAAGACTTGATCTGGAAAACCGAATGGATATGGATGCTCAGGATTTCCGGTTTGGTCTCCCGATTTCATACGGCAACAAAATCTGGCAAGTCCGAACAGGTTATTATCACGTCAGTTCGCACATGGGGGACGAACGGATTTTGCGGCTGCAAAGTCTGGGAATTGATCCGCATCGGTTAAACTATTTTCGGGAAGCCATCCTTTTTGGTTTTTCCTACCGGCTTCGCCCCAGCCTCAAACTCTATGCAGATGCGGATGTTGCCGTCAGCCGAGGCGAACAAACCAAAGCATGGCATTTTCAATTCGGTGCCGAATACAGTTCGCTCTACCCGACAAACGAATTTTGGGGCAAACCGTTTGCCGCCGTCAACATCTTGCTTCTTCAGGAACGTAATTATGACGGTAATATTACGGTTCAGGCTGGTTGGCAATGGCGAGGTTCGCACAACCAAGTGTTCCGAATGGGCATCCAGTACTTCGGAGGCATCAGCGAACAGTACGAACACCTCGCCAAACGTGAACACAAAATCGGAATCGGTCTATGGTATGACTTTTAAGAGTTATTAGTTAAGAGTTAAGAGTGAATAGCTATTGGGGACACCCCACAAGTCTATTGTTGTTTGTCAACAGATGATACAGATTTTACAGATTCGTTTTTTATAAAAATCTGTTCAAACTGCGTAATCTGTAGACAAAAATAAAATATCCTCTTTGTGTTCTTCGTGCCTTTGTGCGCAAACTTGAAAAACAAAAGAGACAATTACGAATCGAGTTGGGACTCCGCCCCGTGATCTCGTGAATTTGTTGTGTCGAAAAACCTTTCACTCGCAGCAAAACCGTTTCGCAACGCTTCATCATAATCGGATCGGGATGATAAAAACGCTCCTTGTTGATGGCTTCTAATTCTTGTTCTGAAATTTCAAAACGGATCACTTGACTCCTCCATGAAAAAACAATAGAAATCATTGCCACAATAATTGTACAAAATATTAACAAAATATAAAATACTAATTTATGGCAAGTTAGAGTGTATCATTTTTTTAATTGGAATCAACACGGTTATTCCAATAACCGTTTGCGACCAGCCGTTCAGCCGGATTGAAGAACGAGTCTCGCGCAAAGGTGCCAAGAAAATGGCGGATTGTTTCGGATTTTGTGGGGAGGTTCTTCTTTTTTGACTCCAACGGAGTCATCCTAAAATAGCCAGTGGTTTGCGGTACTCCGCAAACCACTGGAACATAAAGATCAATTACAACAAAACCCTGAAAAGGTTTCCCAATTCAACTAATCAAAACCTTTCATTTAATTATTGGGCGACCTTTTCAGGGTCATTTGATTATTTCTTTTCCGTTCCGTATGTTTGGGAGTACCGCAAACATACGGCTATTTTAGAGTGACTCCATTGTAATCAAAAAGAAAAAATA
>JAISQH010000545.1 GCA_031274385.1 Planctomycetaceae bacterium
CTTGATTGACCCCAATCAACCATTGATTGACCCCAATCAACTCGTGATTGACCCCAATCAACCCTTGATTGACCCCACTCAACCCTTGATTGAACTCAATCAACCCTTGATTGAACTCAATCAACCCTTGATTGAACTCAATCAGTCCTTGATTGAGTTCAATCAGACGTTGCCTGACATCCCGAATGAATGTCCTAAACTCATTAACAACTTGAAGAAAGGAAAAAATTTTATGTCAAACAAGACTGGAACGCGGTCATCCTGCCCGCCCACTCGACCGGAACACGGACATCCTGCCCGACCACCCGACCGGAACGCAGGCATCCTGCCCGCTTTGGGGGTTCCGTTTTTCCCCATTCGTTGTACAAGACACCGTGTGCGGACAGGATGCCCGCGTTCCGGTTGGGGGAATCACCTTGAAAAAATATCTCCGATTACTTTTCACTATAAACAAAGGCAAACGCAATGACTGAACTTGCTACTGCAAAAAATAAACACCCCCTTCCACCACAATATCCGAAATAATCAGGGATTTTAAAATGGAATGAATATACCAGTTTTAGAGTCAGAATGATTAAGAATGGTGTTATTTTGGGAGAACTTCTTCATTTGCGGTTTGAAACAGTCGATACGAAACAGGCAAAACAAACAAGATTCAGTGTATTTACCAAAATAGTCCAAAATAGACCAAAATGGTTGGAAATAACATTTTGTTTGTTTTGTCCTTTTCCTTTTCGTTCTTTTCGTCTTTTTCGTTCTATTCGTTTCTCAACAAAAAGAGATCGAATTGAATAGCGGCAATGGATAGAGTCATACTGTTTCGGAGTTGATTGGTCATGAACAAAACAAAAAACGCAAGACAAAACAAAACAAATCGTAAATCAAATCAAACTTTTCAAACGAAAATTGGTTTATTCTTCCTTTTGATTGTTTTCCGGACGGCAACCGTTTGGGCGCAACCCTCACCGATTGCGTTGGCTCCGGTTGTACCGGTTCCGGCAGTGACGGCTCCGGCAATGCCGGTTCCGCAGCAAACGTCACGGGTTCCGGGTCAAAAATACATCGAAGAAGTCTGGGACGAACTCGAATCCGCAACCTTCGCAACCCCAACCTTCAAAGAATTGGGAACGCTCCACGAAGGATATTCGTTTGAAGAACTCTGGGAACTTGCCCGAACTGCCAATCCTTCAATTCGTCAAAAAGAAAATCTCATTACGGCGGCATCCGGCGGACGGATTCAGGCGGGATTGTATCCGAACCCGACTCTCATTTACAGCGGTGATAATTTGAATGTCCATGGGGAAGTCGGAAAACATGGTCTTGCCGTTTCACAGGAAATCGTGACTGCAAAGAAGAAAAAATTGGATAGGGCGGTTGCTTCGTATGATGTTGCCGCCGCGCGCCGGGAGTATTCGATGGAATGTCTCAAGTTGCAGAACGATTTGCAAATCGCCCATTATGAAATGCTTCACGCGATTTTGGTATGCAAGGTCGAAGAGTTTGCCCAGCAAATCAGTACCGATATTTTGGAGGTTGCCACGTTATTGCAGGCGGAAAGAAAATCTCAATCTGCTGATGTTCTGCAATTCCGAACGATGCTTCATACTTCGGCGTTGTCGTGCAAACAGGCTAAAAACAACCGCTTGGCAACATGGCAACGTCTTGTTTCGATCATGGGGTTACCGGATTTACCGTATCAACCCGTACGCGGTTCCCTGATAACTCATTCCCCGCCGCGCAACTGGCAGACAACATGGACGCAATTTCAACAAACAAGTCCTCAGTTGGCGTTAGCCCAATTGAAAGTTGTACAGGCAAAAACTTATCTGGCACGTCAGGAAGCGGAGCAAACCTCGAATGTTTTCGCAACCTTTTCACTGGCTCGTGATATTCCGGCGAAGACAACGGTTCCGTTTGTCGGTGTGTCGGTGCCGTTGAAAATTTACAACAAAAATCAAGGAAACATCATCAAAGCCCGTGCGGAGGTTGCAGCAGCCCGGCGTGAAGTGGAGCGGGTAACGTTGTCGCTCCATCAACAGTTGGCGAAAGTTTTCTGTGATTACGACAATGCCCGTGAACAGATTCGTGTTTATGAAACGTCAGTTATTCCTGACTCGTTTGAAGCCTTGCGGCAGATTGCCGAATTCTACTGCAATGGAAAAATAACTTGTCTGGAACTTTATACTCAACGTCAGGTTGTTGTGACAGCCTTGCTCCACTACATTAATGCACTGAAAACACAAGCCATCGCAACTGTCCGAATAGACGGAATGCTCCTTGAAGGAATTTTAGAATAATAGAATAATAAAATAATAAAATAACAAAAAATCTTCTTAGCGTTCCGTTTTTGGAATTTCCACAGGCAAGGTTGCCTACCTTATTACCATAAAGGGAAAAATAAAACCGAAAATTCAAGTGAATGGAGTATATTGGGAGTTACGAAAACCGTATATGTTCCCAAGACAGTTCGGCGTTATCGGGAATTGTTTCGTGAACGATTTGGTTGACATTGATTTTTTCTTCGGCAATGGCTTGTTCCCAGCAGTCGCCGCGAAAATAATCTGTCCAAGCGTCCAACCGCGCACCAAGCCGCCACGCCTTTTCAATCACCCGACCAAAACGCCGGTCACTCCGGCAAATTAACGCTTCCAACAGACTTGTCTCCAACGTGTGATATTTGAGCGAAATGCCGGTACGCCGAACCCGATTGACCAGCCGGGCATGAGCGTTGAGAAAGTAACCTTGCGATTGCATTCCAACCCGTTCCCAAGGCGTATGAGGTTTCGGTACAAAATTGGAAACATTGGTTGTAATAATCGGCGGTTTGCCTCGAATCCGTTTACCAAGCCGTCCGATTTCCAGTGACAGATCAATCATTCCGTCAATATCGGCGTCTGTTTCTTCCGGTAAACCGCAGAGGAAATACATTTTAACGCGGTTAAATCCGTTCAAAAAAGCCGACTCGCAACCGGCAAGCAGATTTTCGTTCGTAATTGGTTTTCCGATTCGCCGCCGCATTTCGTCGTGAGCCGCTTCAGGAGCCAGCGTCAAACCGGAAGTTCGTTCTGTTGTCAGTTGTTGCATGACGCGGCTGAGTTGGTGGTTGACCCGCAAACTCGGTACGGAAATCGAAACATGGAGCGGCGTCAACACTTCGCGGAGCCGTTCCATGAGTTCTTCGAACTTCGGATAATCGCTGGTCGAAAGCGAAAGAAGCGACACTTCATCGGAACCGGTTGCGAGGCAGGATTCCAATGCGATTCGGGCAATAGATTCGGGACTCCGAATCCGAATCGGGCGTTTTTGTACGGTGCTG
This sequence comes from Planctomycetaceae bacterium, assembly GCA_031274385.1. GTDB lineage: Bacteria > Planctomycetota > Planctomycetia > Pirellulales > Thermoguttaceae > WRKP01. The sequence goes on from JAISQH010000545.1 coordinate 3,317, forward strand.
ACGCAGAACTTGCACCGTCCCGGACAACCGCGCATGACTTCAATCGCAACCCGATCTTGTACACATTCCACCAACGGCACAATACGAAGAATCGGCGGTTCAAATGCTTCGATTTCTTTAACAAATGCCGGACAAATTGTTTCGGGAACACCGGGTTCGTTTGGCGTTGGCTTTAACGCCCGACCGTTGGAATCATACCGGACGGAATAGAATTGCGGAACAATTACGAACGGAAATTGCCGGGCGGTTTCAAGTAACGCGGTACGGCGGTCAGAAAAGGTTTGTTTCATTTCGAGCCAGAAATTGCAGACTGCCGGTAACGATTCCTCGCCGTCGCCAATAATGAAAAGATCAATGAAATCGCTCATGGGTTCCGGGTTGACAGCCGACGGTCCGCCCGCAATCACCAACGGATCACGCATCGTCCGCTCTGTAACATGAAGCGGCACTCCGCCAAGATCAAGCATTGTCAGGACGTTGGTGTACGACATTTCATATTGCAACGAAAAACCAAGAACATCAAATTCGGAAAGCGGCGAAAAAGTTTCCAGCGAATAAAGAGGCAAACCGTGTTTTCGCAACGCTTTTTCCATGTCAGGATACGGCGTAAAAACCCGTTCACATGCCCAATCGTTGCGGCGATTCATCAGAGAGTAAAGCAATTGCAATCCGTGATTGCTCATACCGATTGTATAAACATCGGGAAATGCAAAGCAAAACCGACCGCGTACCGAATCTTTCGGTTTGACAATACTGCCAAGTTCACCGCCGATATATTGTCCCGGCAATGTCACTTCAGAAAGCAATAAACGTTCAATTTTTCGGCGAAAAGTCAAAATAATTCTCGTGTTTGTTGGTAGTTTGAATTGATCTAAATTGATACAAAATGGTTAATGCACGCTTTTTTCATCCGGTTATTAAAAAATCGTAATGGTTCCGTTTTAACATTCGCTTCATTGGCTACTGCCTACTGACTACTGATTACTAACTTTTCGATTTCGTCCAGCCACAATCTGGAACTGGCATCGCTTGGCATCCGCCAATCACCGCGCGGCGACAAATTGACCGAGCCGACTTTGGGAGCGTCCGGCATACAACTCCGTTTGAACTGCTGACTGAAAAACCGGCGGTAAAAAACTTCCATTCCGGTCAAAATGACTTCGTTTTTGTACACGTTCTTAAAAGCGTGTTGCGCTAAAAAATAAATTTTGTCCGGCGAAAAACCGTAACGTAACATATAAAAAAGAAAGAAATCATGCAATTCATAAGGACCGATCAAATCTTCGGTGAATTGAGTCATTTTTCCTTTGGAGTCAACCGGAAGGAGTTCGGGGCTGACCGGAGTTTCAACAATATCCCGCAATGTTTTTTGTGCCGTTTTATCGAATTGATTTTCGGTTACCCAATTCACCAGATGCCGAACCAATGTTTTCGGGATTCCGGCATTGACTCCGTACATTGAAATATGATCGCCGTTGTAGGTTGCCCATCCCAACGCCAGTTCCGACATGTCGCCGGTTCCTACAACCAATCCGTGCAGTTGGTTCGCCAAGTCCATTAAAATTTGAGTCCGTTCGCGTGCCTGCGTATTCTCGTAAGTTACATCATGTAACGAAATATCGTGGTCAATATCTTTGAAATGCTGTGTACAAGCAGCGGTAATATCAATGTCTTTGATGGTAATTCCAAGCGTTTCCATCAGACGCAGTGCGTTGCGATATGTCCGGTTGGAAGT
>JAISQH010000568.1 GCA_031274385.1 Planctomycetaceae bacterium
AATGACAATTCTTCAAACGACCCCGGTAAACAATGAGGTTTTTATATGAACGTTCCAAAAAATACTCAAACGAATACTGTTTCGGAATCCGACGAATCTTCGTGCCATTCGTCGCTTGGAATGCCGGTTCGTACATTATTGAATGGTGTATTACAAATTGTCTTGTTGCTTGGAATCGCTTTGACAATGATTGATTGGTCAATCATTTCAAAGTTGACGAATGGTGAAAAACCCTTTGAAAATAGTTTTGAGTTATTGCGCAATGTCATTCCGGTAATGATTGTTTTTGCTATTTTATCGGCACTGATAACGTTAATTGTTTCCGGTGTTCGAGTTGCGGCGCAGTGGGAGCGGGGCGTTGTATTGCGGCTCGGAAAATTTCGCGGTGTTCGCGGACCGGGAATTGTGTATGTTGTGCCGTTCATCGATAGTGTAACATTTGTCGATACCCGGCTTTTGACCTTGAATATTCCTTCTCAGCAAGTTATTACGAAAGATAATGTTCCGGCGGCAGTTGACGGTGTTCTTTATTATTTGGTACGGGAAGCGGAGCAAGCCGTATTAACTGTTCAGAATTACCGTTTCGCTGTTGCTCAATACGCTCAGGCGACTTTGCGGGATGTGGTTGGAGCGTTGACGCTCGACGATCTTTTATCGGAACGGGAACAGATTCAACAACGTGTTGCGGAAGTTGTCGAAGAGCGGATCAAAAGTTGGGGACTACATCTTGATTCGATTCGGTTACAGGATATTGAAATGCCGGAAGACTTGAAGCGAATCATGTCGCGGCAGGCATCGGCGGAACGGGAAAAGCGTGCCAATATTACCAAGTCGGAAGGCGACAAGATTGCAGCGTCGAATCTTGCTGAAGCGGCTCGGATTATGGCAACAACTTCCGGGGCAATGAAACTCAGAACATTGCAGACAATTGACGGTCTCGGAACCGGTCAATCAAACACGGTCATTATGTTTCCGATAGAATTTGTCGAATCTCTTGACCGATTCACCGAAACCGTCAAGAATTTAACAAACAAAACCGTTTAACAGAACGCCTTAACAGCGGCAGGAGAAAACGATGACAACATTAACGTTGCAATTACAATTACCGGACAATTTTGAATTGAGTGAACATGAAGCCCAAACAGCTCTTGTTTTGAAATTATATGAGGACGGTAAATTGACTGCCGGTAAGGGAGCAGCAATACTCGGAATGACCAAACGGGAATTTATTGAAACTTTTGGAACCGTCATCCACGATATGACACCGGAAGAACTCCAACGAGATTACGAAAATGCCTGTCGGGCAAGCAGACATCTTGATAAAGAACAATTAAAAGAGAAAAAAGAATATGCTTTATCCTGAAATAATAATTTCTGACACAAGTTGTCTTATTAACCTTGAAAGAATAGATGCGTTTTCACTACTTGAAAAAATATTTGGAAAGATTGTCGTTACAAAAGAAGTTGCAGCCGAATTTGGTCAACCGCTTCCCGAAAGTTTTGAGATACGCAGTGTACCGGTGCAAATGACACAAGAACTACAAACAACCGGTCTTGATTTAGGAGAATCCAGATCGATTGCTTTGGCTTTAATATTGCAAGAGGAATGTTATTTACTTCTTGATGACCAAGCCGCCCGGCAAGAAGCAGTTAAAAGAAATTTGAATATTACCGGTTTATTGGGAGTTTTATTACTGGCAAAAAAACGTGGAATCATTAGAAAGATTAAGCCTTATATTGAACGTTTGCAAAAAGTTAATTTTCGAATGAGTCAAAAATTGATACAAGAAGTTCTCCGTGATGCCAAAGAAATATAATTGCCCGTTTAACAGAACGCCTTAACAGCGGCAAGGAGAAAACGATGACAACATTAACGTTGCAATTACAATTACCGGACAATAAGGAGATTGATAATGGATTTTGAAAAGATTTTGAAAGACGCTTCCAAAGAGGAAGGAGCGGGGCAATTTGTTTTGTTTGATGACGAGCATCAGTTTCTCGGTCAATATTGTACAGTTGAGGAAGTGAGTACCTGCATTGAAAAACACCATTTGAAATGTCCCACACTTTACGATCTCGGTATTTTAGACAACCATACTTACATTTTTATTGGAGGACAACTTCATGTCATCTAAAGTGATTCAATATGGTTTTCAGTTTCAATTTTAACTATTAACTATTAATTTTCAATTTTCAATTATAAACAATGGCACTCCGCAGACTTGGACAGGTATTTGTTGATCTTGGATTTATTGACGAAGAGCAACTCGAAATGCTTTTGGAGGAACATCTTCAGCGGCATGGGGAAAAGATTGGTGAAACGGCAATGTCGATGGGTTTCATCAATGACGATCAGGTTGCGGTTGCGTTGGCGGAACAACTTGGTTTGCAAGTTATTGGTCTTGGCGATTTGACGATTCCGCCGGATGTTCTTGCTCATTTGACGGAACCGATGGCGCAAATTTACAAGGTGATTCCGGTTAGTTTTCGAAACGAAATTTTAACCGTTGCCATGTGCGAACCGCAGAACATTATGGTTCTTGACGAGTTGCGCAATTTCCTTGGTTACGAGATTCGTGCGGTAGTGACGACGCCGCGTGACATTGACAATGCTTTGACGCGGTACTATGCGTCTGATGTTGAAAGTGTGGAGTCGCTTATTGCCGACATGGAAAACGACAAGTCGCTCAAGGAAGCGGCGGCGGCATTGGAAAGCGGTTCTTCGATTGATTTGGCGAGTATCGAAGCTCTGAGCGAATCGGCTCCGGTACGAAAATTACTCAACATGGTCTTTTTGCTCGGTATTAAAGATCACGCCAGTGACTTGCATTTTGAGCCGTTTGAGGACGAATTTAAAATTCGTATCAAGGCGGATGGTACGTTGTACGAGATGGTTCCTCCTCCGCGTCATTTGGCTTCCGCGATTACAACCCGGATCAAGGTCATGGCGAACCTTGACATTGCGGAACGCCGTTTGCCGCAGGACGGTCGTATCCGGTTAACAGTCGGCGGTCATCCGATTGATTTACGTGTGAGTGTGTTACCGACGTTGTTTGGTGAGAGTGTGGTTTGCCGAATCCTTGACAAATCGGTTGTGAGTCTTGACCTTGAAAATGTCGGCATGGATCAGATGTTGTTACGTGATTTCCGTAAGATACTTGAACGTCCCAACGGGATTGTTCTTGTTACGGGACCGACCGGTTCCGGCAAAACGACAACATTGTACGCGGCACTTTCCGAATTAAATTCGATTAGCGACAAGTTAATGACAACGGAAGACCCGGTGGAGTACGATATTGACGGGATTATTCAGATGCCGATTGATGCGGATATTGGTAACACATTTGCGCAATGTTTACGTTCGATATTGCGGCAGGACCCGGACATTATTCTTGTTGGCGAGATTCGGGACAGGGAAACGGCGGAAATTGCGGTACAGGCGTCATTGACGGGTCACTTGGTTTTCAGTACGTTACACACAAACGATGCACCGAGTACGATAACTCGGTTGAAGGACATGGGGATTCCGTCGTTTTTGATTACGGCAACAGTGGAGGCGATTTTGGCGCAACGGCTTGTTCGAACGATTTGTCAGGATTGCCGGGAGCAGTACACTCCGACGCCGGATCAATTAGCGGAGTTGGAGTTGGACGAGAATTATATTTCCGGCAAGTTGTTTTATCGCGGTCGTGGTTGTGTTGTGTGTAACAACACCGGTTACAAGGGGCGGACGGCGATTCATGAGTTTATGCTCATTAACGACGAAATTCGTGCGCTAATCAATAACGGCGCGTCCGCCGCCGAACTCCGAGACGCTGCCGCTCGCAACGGCATGATTACGTTACGAGAAGCCGGTCTCGCCAAAATCCACGCCGGAAGAACCACCATCGACGAAGTCGTCAGAGAAACAGTCGTTGATTAGTGGAGAGTGGAGAGTGGAGAGTGAAAGACGAGTATTAGAGAACAAAAAATAAAAAATGAGTAAATCAATTTTACGGGATAAGAGTTATGCGTTTTCCATTCGCATTATCAATATGTCGAAGTATTTATCGGACGAAAAAAATGAACATGTATTACGAAAACAGATATTACGAAGTGGTACTGCAATTGGTGCTTTGGTACGTGAAGCCGGTCAGGCGGAGAGTAATGCCGATTTTGTCCACAAATTAAGTGTTGCCTTGAAGGAAGCCCATGAAACCGATTATTGGCTTTCCTTATTAAAAGATACAAAATATATTACCGAAGAAATGTTTAGGAGTATTATTGCTGATTGTGAGGAACTTATTAAACTTCTTACTTCATCAATAAAAACAGCAAAAAGTAAATGAGTTGTAGCCATTCATTGTTTGTTTACAGTCCCAACGGGCGATAAAACATTTTTCATTTTTTTGAAAACGCGCGAATAGTTACAACAATTTTTCACTATCCACTATCAACTATTAACTATCAACTACAATTATGCCTCAGTTTAAATTTGAAGCGATTGACCCGAAGGGTCAGGAGATTAAGGACATTATTGAAGCGGCGACGGAGGATGAAGCGCAGGCGACGATTCGTCAGATGGGTTACCATGTGACGAAGATTGCCATTTACAAGGAGCGCAAAAAGCAGGGTGCCAAGAAGGGTGCCGGCGGCAAGACATTCTCCTTTGGTCGGATTAAATCGAAACAGTTATCCGTGTTCACGCGGCAACTTTCGATTCTTCAGGATGCGGGTTTACCGATTTTGCGCAGCCTGAACATTTTGATGAGTCAGGCGAAACCGGGCGCGTTGCGCAATGCGTTAATTGATGTAACGAGTGAGATTGAGAGTGGTTCGAGTTTATCGGAAGCGATGGCGAAGGTTCCGAAGGCGTTCAACCGGCTTTACGTTAACATGATTAAAGCCGGTGAGGCGGGCGGAGCGTTGGAAACTATTTTGCAACGTCTTTCCGAATTTTTGGAAGCGTCGGAACAATTGAAGCAGCGAATCAAATCGGCATTAACGTACCCGATTGCGATTGTGTTTTTTGCGTGTGCGATATTGACGTTTATTTTGCTTGCGATTGTGCCGAAATTTGAAGCGATTTTTAAGGATTTTGATATGGAATTACCGACGATGACGCTGATTTTGATTACCGCGTCCAACTTGGTGGTGAAGTATTTTTATTTGTTACCGTTATTTCCGTTTTCGGTTTGGCTGATGGTCAAGTTGACGACGAGTTTTGAATACGGTCGGTTTGGCTGGCACTTGTTTTTGTTGAAATTACCGGTGTTTGGAACGCTGGTGGAAAAGACAACGGTGGCACGAACCACACGGACATTGGGAACCTTGGTCACGTCCGGTGTACCGATTTTGGAATCGTTACATATTACGAAGGAGGCGAGTAACAATGCGGTTTTTGAGTTAATGTACCAAAAGATTCTCGAAGCGATTCGTGACGGCGACACGATTGCGAATCCGATGAAGATTCATTCGATGCCGCCGTTCCATTTTGGTGCGTTATTGTATTCGGCGTTTTTTATTCCGGTTGCGGGGGCGTTGATTTATTTAATGAAACTTCGCGGTCGGGTGATGGACGACATGGTGGTCAACATGGTGGATGTGGGCGAGGAAACGGGAGAACTCGATACCATGTTGTACAAAGTGGCGGACACTTACGATCAGGAAGTGAAGGCGGCAACCGATGCGTTAATGAGTATGCTTGAGCCGTTGCTTGTTATTTTCCTTGGCGGTATTGTCGGCTTTATTGTTATTGCTTTGTTCATGCCGCTGATTAAACTCATCACCGCACTGTCCGGGTGAAAAGTAATTGACACAAGCATTGTTCCAATCGTTACGTCATCCATGAAGACATTTAACCACGAAAAACACGAAGGAACACGAAAAATATAAAGCGAGAAACTTTTCATGTATTTTTTGTTTTTCGTGGTAGAAAATATTTTGAAAAATTATGACAATCATTTTCAAAGAAGAAAGTTACGACATTCAAGGAGCGGTTTTTGAAGTTTATCGGCAAATGGGGAGTGGTTTTTTGGAAGAAGTGTATCAGGAATGTTTGGAACGTGAATTTAAGATTCGTGATATTCCGTTTGAACCTCAAAAACATTTGACTTTATTTTATAAAGGGGAACCTTTGAATAAAACGTATATTCCCGATTTCGTCTGCTATGAAAAAATTATTGTCGAATTAAAAGCCGTAAAAGAACTAACGAACGATCATCAAGCACAAATCTTAAACTACCTAAAAGCAACACAGTTTAAACTTGGTTTGTTGGTTAATTTTGGTTCTCAACCGACAGTTACGATTGAACGATTAGTTTTTTGAACACATTTTAATCGTATAAGAGAAACGTCAAAAATATTTTTTAATCACAAAAAATACGAAGGGACACGAGAAATATAAAATGAGAAACTTTTCGTGTATTTTCGTGCCTTTCGTGGTAAAAAAAGTATTAAACCTCGAAAAACACGAAGAGTTACGAAAAATGCAAGAAAAAAATTATTTATAAAGTTTTTATACAAACACATGATAAAAAAGATTTTTCGTGTATTTTCGTGCCTTTCGTGGTAGAAAGTATTTCAATTTCCCATTATCAATTCAAAACAAAAATTACTAAGGAGTTAAAGTTATGAAAACCCGAAGAATTTCAAGAGCGTTTACGCTTGTTGAGTTATTGGTTGTGATTGTGATTATCGGCATTTTGTCGTCGTTGGTCACGGTGGGCGTGATGAGTGCGGTTCAAGCGGCAAAACGTGCCAAAATCGCAACAGAAATGAACCAAATCACACTCGCGCTCGAATCGTACAAAAACAAGTTCGGCGAATACCCGCCCGACCTGTACGATAAAGCCGCCGTCGTAAGACACATCAAAAAACGATGGCCCAGATTTCAACTTCCTGCAAACGCTCCCAGCGGCATTAATTTGGTAGACTACCAATATTGGGCATTACTGAATGCGGTTAAAAATGTTTACCAAAATCAAAGTAAAGTAGATATGTTAAAACCCTACGACAATACTATTTCGACTTCATCTCCTTTTATGAATGATCAAGCATATCCTAATGTTCGAGATGGTGTACAATATGTCGGTGCATTGGCATTTTGGCTCGGCGGTTTTCCCAATGAAGATGGTAAGTTCGCAGGTTTTTCTGCTGATCCTGAAGCACCGTTTGGAAAAGAATGGAACAGGGATGGTAGCGGTAACACGACCACTGTAAAACAAATCAATAACGGTGATGATCTGACATGGATACCTGATAATGTACTACTTGGTACGCAGGACAAAGACTCCGTATTTTATGAAATGATTATTGGTAAGAATATTGCTTATGTTACGACGGCAGCTGGTGTTGTTTTTCCAGTGTTGGTTAATGTACTTCGTTCCGATCATGCGGTTCCTTATGTTTATCTTCGTGGCAGTTCAAGTGGAAACAAAACAGCGTACACTTATAGCGTAAGTGGCTCCCCTACAATTCACTCTAGCAAATTTTATAATTTTACATCTACATTTGCTGGTTATGCGTGGGCAGAACTTGGTTTGGTTTCAGCTTATGCCAAATCGGGCGATCCTAGTACGAATGAACCGTTACTTGTTTGGCAAGAACCGGAACGATTCCAACTAATACATCCCGGCTTGGATGGCATTTTCGGGACTGGAATATCACATCCTGCTGTTGACCTCAACCCAGGAAGCACGGATCAGTTCAACGCTTCTTATTTTCGTTCGACAGACACGAATATTGTTACGAATGACATTGGTCAAAAGGACTTTGACAACATTACGAATTTTTCGGACTACCAGCAGATCAAGTCGATTTTGCCTTAGCGGTCGCGCTAATTTTTTTGTTTGAATCAGGATTTTTAGGATTTTGTAAGACGGATAGAATTAGAACTGCGATACTTCCCACCTGTCAATCTTTCAACCCTTTTAATCCTGTTCAGACAAATTAACAAATTAGAAATACAAAAATA
>JAISQH010000066.1 GCA_031274385.1 Planctomycetaceae bacterium
AAATCTTCTTTGAGTAAAATAAAATAATGAACACCATCAAAAAACAGAACAAGTTAAAACTAACCTTGAATTTCTTTGCGTCTTTGCGCGCAATCCTTAAAAACAAAATAGACACTTACCAACAGCGTTGTCAATTCGACAATTTGGACATCTGCTGATGGAATTAAAGACCTCAGTACGGCTGGTGTTTATCAATGTCTCGCCGAACGCGATGACGGTCGTACCGTATCACCGTAATTTCAGTACAATCAACCAACCTATTTTTATTAACAAATTAAGATGAACTCAAAACGATTAATTATTGTGCTTTTTCTCTCTGTTACCGTTTTTCAAACGAATTTTGTTACGGCGCAGGAGACAAAACGTCCGAAAAAACCGAACATTATTTTTGTTTTGGCAGATGATCTTGCGCGAGCCGACATCGGGGCTTACGGTCAAACGAAAATCAAAACGCCGGTACTTGACCGGATTGCAAAAGAAGGCGTTCGTTTTACGCAAGGTTATAGCGGAGCAAGTGTTTGCGCTCCTTCCCGTGCTTCGTTGATAACGGGGCTTCATACCGGACATTGCCCGATTCGTGCGAATCGCGAAATCAAACCGGAAGGTCAAAAACCGCTCCCGGAAGGAACTTACACCATCGGTAAACTCCTGAAAGAAAATGGTTATGCGACTTTGTGTTCGGGAAAATGGGGAATGGGAATGTTTGATACAAGCGGAAGTCCGCTCAAAATGGGGTTTGATCATTTTTACGGTTACAATTGTCAACGGCACGCTCATTCCTATTTTCCGACTTATCTTTATGAAGACGATAAACGGATTGAGTTGGACGGAAAAACGTACTCGCAAGATATTATTGTAAAAAATACGTTGCAATGGATTCGTCAACACAAAGACGAACCGTTTTTCCTCTTTTACGCCGCAACGCTTCCGCACGGAAATTATGAAATTGACGATCAGGGACTTTACAAAAACGAAAAAGATTGGAATGATCGGCAGAAAAATTACGCAGCCATGGTTACACGGCTCGACACGCAAGTCGGACAAATTCTTGATCTCATCAAAGAGTTGAATCTTGACGAAGACACGATTCTTTTCTTTGCCGGAGACAACGGTTCGTCATTTGAACCCAATTCGCCGATCTCAAAACTGTTCAATTCCAACGGCGATTTGCGCGGTTATAAACGTTCGCTTTATGAAGGCGGATTACGTCAGGCGTTCCTTGTTCGGTGGTCGAAACATATTGCCGCTGATACGATAAATGATACACCGATTGCGTTTTGGGATATTTTGCCGACGGTTGCCGAACTTGCCGGCGGTCGGGTGCCGGACGGAGTTCCAACAGACGGCGTTTCCATTTTGCCAACACTTCTCGGCGGCAAAAAACCCGAACGCGATACGTTTTATTGGGAACTTCACGAAGGGCAATCCATTCAAGCCGCGCGTTGGAAAAACTGGAAGTTTGTCAAAAATGGTACAAAAAAATCAATCGAACTGTATGACTTGCAAACCGATCTTAGCGAATCGAAAAACTTGGCAAACGAACATCCCGATCTTGTCAAGATCGGCGAGAATCTCTTGCGGACATTGCGTACGGAATCTCCCGATTGGCAACTCAAAGATTAAACGTCACGAACACAACCAACCTATTAATTTTAAATAAATGAAATGAAAATAAAAGAAATGAATTTTTCCGTGCAAAATATGGTAAAACTTCTTTTACTTGTATTTTGTTGTACGTTAATCGGATGCGATAGCAGTCCCAACACCGCATCGGTTTCCGGTGTTGTAACAATTGACGGCGAACCTGTTAAGGGCGTTCATCTCAAATTTGCACCGAAATCCGGCGAACGTCCTTCAGTCGGTTACACGAATGAAAAAGGAATCTACACGCTTTTGTTCACCCAAGACAAAAAAGGTTGTATTCCCGGCGAACATATTGTAACAATCAATGCCTATCGTGATCCTGAAAATGAGAATTCCCAATATCTGCCGGTAAAATACAACCATTCCGCGTCTGAAAATCCCGAATTGAACCTTGAAATCAAAAAAGGAAAACAAAAATTGGATTTTCATTGCGTTACAACAGAAACACCGGTAAGATAAGTTCCTGTAACGGTCTATCTTAATTTGTGCGCGAAAACACAAAAAATGAAATAACGAAACAGACGAGATATTATTTCCAATCTGTTTCGTTTGTTTCGTTTTACTATTACTATTATTCACTGACGAGACTAACAAGCGTGAACGGTTCGAAAAGACCGTAACCAATAGTATCGTAAGCCGCGCCGTTTGGTTGGTGTTCCGGGGCGCGGTGAAAATTACCGGGCCACGCACTGCCCCGCAACACTCCGGCATGATGCGGACCCAATAAATTTTTCGGCGTTCCGTACACAATAACAGCAATTTCGTTTTCGCCGCCTTTCAAGTTTTTCGCAACTTCAATTTGCCACGGTGCCGAAACAACAAAACCAGCCGATTGACCGTTGACCGTGATTTGAGCCGTTGCTCCGTACCAACCGGTTGGACTAGGCGGAAGTTTGACAAAATATTTTTGTTGCGCATCAACTTTTTCGAGATGAAACGTTCGGGAATATTCGACCTTCCCTGCGTAAAACGGCATTCCTTGCTGATTCCAACCTTGAGCCATCGAACCAACACCAATACCGCTGCCGTCAATAAGATACTGTGCCTTGCGGTCATGGGAATCAATCACGAGTTCGCTGGACGCCTTAACCGTAACGTTTTTAATCGGAACAAGTTGATCCCCTTCCCTCACGAGGAATTGAACTTCAGCAAGTCCGACAAAACCATTATCGTTCGGTTTTGCGTTTTCTGCAAACGGATACGTTACGCCGTTATGATTTGACAAGATTTTGAACGAAATTGTCCTGAACATTTGCGGCGAATCAAACAACAATTCGTGCGAAAAACCATTGCCGATGGGCAATTCAATTTTGCCAAGACTTGTTATTTCAACCGTTTTCACACCGCGTTGTTTCAAATTTCGTTCGTTGTAATTCCAAATCCGAATCGCAGCAATCTGTTGTTCTTTGCCGAGATCAAATTCCAACGACGGCGAACGGTCAAATTGATTGGAAAATGCCGGATTATTCGGACGGAAATTCACTCCGGCGGAAAGCCACGCCACCCGTTCTAATTCTTCGTTGTGCCATTCTTCAATAGCGATTTCGGTTTGTAATTTCAAGGGTTTCGGCGGAACCACCGCAAAACCTTTGGCAATATTTTGCAATGAAAAATCGCCAAGCAGATATGCCGGTTCGAGTTCGTGTTCTATTGTCATCGGTTTCGCAACAATTTTAACCGAGTTCTCACCGATTTTTGCAACTTTTGACAAATCAATTTTACCGAACGATTTATCAAGCCACCAGACGCCGGGTTCCGGTTTGACCTCGATATTATTACAGAAAACTTTGTACAAATCGGGACGTTCAATCACAACGGACAAATTTTGTGGAACGGATTCACGCAACGTAAAATGATATACCGCTTCGAAACCGCTGTTCTCAGGAAATGTTTTTGTAATCAATTCGTCTTTGAACTGTACTTGGCTATCCCAAGGATTCCCTCCCAAACCGTGTTTCTGAAATATCCAACGATTCGCTTGCCAAGTGTAAATATCGTTACGTTCTTCATCGCCGACTTTGACATCCACGTAATCCAGCGTCAAAACATTGTCCTCAAGACGGCGTATTTTCGTTTCAGAACCATTGATTGGAGTGACAACAGGACGTCTACTCCATGCTTTCGGATCGTCCTTAATTTCTTCATCGGAAAATATCAACAAACAACTCGTTGATGGTAACATTTTGACTTGAATGTTTCCCACCGATTTTATACTGCTGCTTATTATTTTCTCGGACAAACCACAGAAAGCGACATAACCTTTCTTCTTGATTACAAGATCGACTTCTTTATCTTGATTCGAGTTACAAATAAATACCACTTCGCCATCCGCAAGCCGACGTCGATGATGAAACACATTTGCCGCTTCGGGCGGATTCGTTGAAATGACGAGACCATCTTCGGCTGTTCGTGCTTTCGCTGCCGCAACGGCTTCTGCAACAGTAATTTCCTTTTGAAAAATCATCGGCATCGGAAACGGCGAACCATCACGCAATACCGGTATCTTGCCGACATGAATCAAATGACCGCCGTTCTGCTTGTACTTCGATAAAAGTTCCCATGTTGCAGCGTTTAGATTTTCCGTGTTCGGTGGAATAATTACGAGGTCATATTTTGCTTGGTTGATAACAAAATCCTTTGTCTCAACTTTTCCAAAACGTTTAATAATATCTTCCGAAGCAAGATCATATTCAACTTGATTTCGTTCCAATAAATTGACAAAATCGGTGAACGATTGTCCGATTTTTCCCAATTCCGGCGTTCCCTGATACATCCATGCTGTTGTTGTTGGTTCGATCACGACAATTCGGTTGACCTGCCGCCCTTGCGATAAAACGTAGGACAAGCGCGTAAAATAATCTGCCAAAGCGTGATAACCTTCAAACCATGTTGCGTGATACGAAAATGATTGCGGATGGTCGCGTTTTCGTGCGCCTCGGATTGTAACATAAGAGAGATGTTCATTATTGGTGTTGACACCGAGAGCGTAAGACCAATCACCGAGCCGCTTCATGTCTTCAAAACGCAAGTCCCAACCGCCAGCTCCGTAATTTTCTGAAAGTGTACGGGAATGTCCCATCTGGTTCGCAACCGACGCCAACTCCTTGACGCTGCGCACATTGCCGAATTGCGCGTTCGGCGATTCATTGTTGTACGTATTCATCAGCAAGTCAATCGCGGGACGCTGATGCCATGCGTACATTGCCATATTGTCGGGACCGTGCGACGTGTTGGGCCAACCGTGTTCCCAATAATGTCCGGTTAATTCCAGACCGTATTTTTCGCAACGTTCAAAATACGGTATTGACCAGTTTTCAATAAATTTATCGAGAACAATTTGATAATAGTTGTGCCGAATTTTTTTCCAATCGCCGACCGGTTTTACCAGTGACGGAAGATTTTCGATGAGCGAATATCCGAACTTTTTTTCAAAATCTTCGGGAATTTCATCGTTCCAAACTAAGGCTCCGGCGGGATGCGGTTCGTCTGTAAAAATACCGGGAACCCGCTTTCCGAATTCCTTTTGAATTTCGGGGACATTTTTGTACGCATCCAATGTAACATCGAGAAACTTTTCCGTAACTCCTTTTTTCAGAATATCGACATACCATTTTCCTCCGTACCAACCGCCGGCACCGCCCCAACGGTTTTTAACAACGGTGTATTGTTTGCCTTCAACAGCAGGGAATGTCGGAGCCGCCGCTTGGCGTGATTTGTCGTACAACAATTTGCCGTCGGCATTGAAAACGAATAAAACATCATCGCCGATCTTGCCGGGTTGATCGACGTATTCAAAACCCAGACTTCTTGCACGTGAATCAGGCAACGCTTCAGGAACAAACCCGCCTGCAAACCCGCTCGGATATGAATTTTCGTCATAAATCCAGACATTCATATCGAGTTTTTGTGCTTCATCGAGTGCTGCTTTCCAACAGGCAAACCATTCATCGGAAAGATACGGCGTCATCAAACCGGGGCGAGGATGTACCCAAACTTGTTTGACGTGTTGCCCTGCAAGATCGCGAAGTGTTCCGCGAACCTGATCTTCGGTCAGCCGGTCATTCCACGTCCAGAGCGGTCCCGTACTAAAATCCCGATGAGGATTCTTAAAATTTTCCCGTAACTCCGCAAGCGTCGGATTCGTAATCGGATTAAGTTTTGAAACTTGCGCTGAAACCGTTGCTGCCGATAACAGAACAAGTAGGACAAAGAATAAACGTAATGATTTCATGTGTGCCGTTTTGGGTTCATTGTGAATAACGGAAAGTAAATTGACAAACTTATCCGTCATTTTAATAGACGGCTGTAAAATTGCAATAGGATAAATTCCGCCAAACTTAGGACAAATTCCGTCTCCGATTTTGTTTGAAAGAAACAAAAAAATTGTTTATCGGGATGTAACGGTAATCTTTACAACAGGAAACGTAACTGTCTATTTTAATACGTTGTCATTTGTAATATACTTTTTACACTTGTGATTTCGCTTCTTTGTTTTGATCTTTTAATCAATCAATTGATCAATGATTAACGGTAAAATAAAATTGATTTTAGTCGCGCTAGCGACGGCATTATGCATAACCGGCGGTGTAGCGCAGCGTAACCGCCGGATCGCGTCCCTCCACCACAATCAAGTCGCGCAGCGACGACATTATCGATAGGATCGAATAAAATCTCTTTTATCCAATTCCATGCCCATCTTTTTGATGATGTCGTCGCTGCGCGACTTGATAATTGAGAGGACGTTGTCCGGCGGTTGCGCTGCGCTACACCGCCGGTTATGCATAATAACGTCGCTGCGCGACTAGGAAAAAACAAAAATAGACAGTTACGTTTAAACTAACCTTGAATTTCTTTGCGTCTTTGCTCGCAATCCTTAAAAAATAAAATAGACTGTTACCAGGAAACGTTTTACTTTTTTGGTATAAAATATTCCGTCGAGGAAAACAATGAGGATATTCTTTGCGTCTTTGCGCACAAACTTTAAAAACAAAATAGACACTTACTTTTCATTTTCAAAAAAATATTGTTTTCTTCTCTTTTTCGTGTCTTTCGTGGTTGATCATGATTACGCTGTCGTAATAGGTTGTTTTATCTTTCCGGTGTGTTAAAATATTGCTTCGGATTTTACCCGAATCAATCACCCTTTTCAATTTTTCAATCAATTTCATGACCGCTGCAAAATTTCAATCGAATTCATCCGTCCAAACGAAGAAAAATAATGTCGGTAACATTTCCCGAAAAACTCCGCCAAAACCGCCAACAAAACGTACAGAAAAACTCACTTTGTATGACCGGCTTTCGCATCTGACCTATCGGCAGGCTTGCGATCTTCTCGGAACCGAAGGCGCCGTCTTGTTGCGAAGAGCGTATTCTTTCAGCGAACTCAACATCAAAGATGATGTGTATCTCGGAGAAGACTTGTTTCGGTTGTCAATTCATGAAACATGGATCGAACCTTCAACCGTAACCATTATGCTTGCCGACAAATCGAAACATAAACTCGCCCTCTCCTGTTCCTGCTGCAATCCGACAAAAGAAACCAACCGGCATTGCGAACATATCGCAGCAACTCTCTCGTTCCTACTCGAAGAAAAATCACTCATCGGATTGGCTGAAACTCCTGATCTTGAAACACCGCCGGAACTCTTGTCGCCGAAAAAATTACATCAACGGGCGTTACACGAACGCGAAGAACGCGCTAAAACAGAACACTTTCGAATTAAAACGGACAATAAAGAACAACCCTGGACAGATTATCTTGTTGCCAGTGAAATTTCCGGTAAAACATATCGGGTTGCTCTGCGCGGTACGGAATTGGGTGATTCCTATTGTTCTTGTCCCGATTTCAAAACAAACCGGCTCGGAACTTGCAAACACATTTTACATCTGTTGCATCGCTGTAAAAAAAATTTCGACGAAAAAACGCTCAAAAAACCCTACGTCAATAAAGAAACCATCGTCTATCTTCAATACGGCGAACACCGGACACTGCATCTCGCATTGCCGGATAAAATTGTTCAAAGCGATAACGAAAATTGTGTTGAAGCGAAAAAAATAACGAAACCATTTCTCAACAAACCGATTAACGACATCAAAGGACTCTTAAAAGCCGTAGCGAAATTGGAATCGCTCGATATTCCTGTGACAATTTATCCCGACGCCGATCAATGGATTCAGGAACGGATTTTCAAGGATCGTATGAAAAAGTTGGTTGCGGAAATCCGGGCAAATCCCAAAGAACATCCGTTACGAAAAACTTTGCTCAATGTCGAATTATTACCGTACCAACTTGATGGAATTGCGTTTGTTGTCGGAGCGGGTCGCGCGATTTTAGCCGACGATATGGGACTGGGCAAAACAATTCAGGGAATCGGTGTTGCCGAACTTTTAGCACGAGAAATCGATGTCAAAAAAGTTTTAATCATCTGCCCTGCTTCTGTTAAGGCGCAATGGCGATCCGAAATTGCCAAATTTGCTCCGCATCGCAGTTCGCAACTTGTTCTCGGCGGAGCCGGCGAACGTTTCGATCAATATGGCAACAATATCTTCTTTACCATTTGCAATTACGAACAGGTTCTTCGTGACATTCTTCCGATTGAGCAAACTCGTTGGGATTTGATCATTCTCGACGAAGGACAGCGTATCAAAAATTGGGAAGCGAAAACGACCAGAACCATCAAAGCACTCAGTTCGCCGTACGTTTTGGTTTTAAGCGGAACACCAATGGAAAATCGGATCGACGAACTTTATTCTGTTGTCCAATTTGTTGATGATCGGCGATTGCTTCCGGCATATCGTTTTTTTCACCGGCATCGGATTGTTGAAGATTCGGGACGCATTGCCGGTTACAAAAACCTTGACGATCTGCGCGAACAACTCAAACCAATTTTGTTGCGCCGAACAAAAGAATCCGTACAGATTGATTTACCCGAACGCACAACGGAAGTGGTTCGGATTACTCCGACTGAGGAACAGTCGGCGATTCATGCAGGACACATGCTGACGGTTGCGAGTATTGTCGGCAAGAAGTATCTGACCGAAATGGATATTTTACGATTACAAAAAGCACTTCTTGCGGCGCGAATGAGCGCGGACAGTACGTTTCTTGTTGACAAAAAAGAACCGGGGTATTCGAGCAAATTGGATCGTCTCAAAGAATTACTTGAAGAATTATTGTCCGAATATGACCGCAAAATCGTTCTGTTTTCAGAGTGGACAACGATGCTGAATTTGATTGAGCCGATTCTTCAACGGAACAAGGCAAACTATGTCCGGCTTGACGGTTCCGTAACGCAAAAGAAGCGTCAGGTTCTTGTTCGGGAATTTACCGACAACCCGGATTGCCGTGTTTTTCTGACGACGAACGCCGGTTCGGTCGGTTTGAATCTTCAGGCTGCCAACACGGTTGTTAATGTCGATTTGCCTTGGAATCCGGCAATTTTGGAACAGCGAATCGGTCGTGCCCATCGGATGGGACAGCAACGGCATGTTCAGGTGTTTATTCTTGTCACTGAAAACACGATTGAAGAACAGATGCTCGGAACGATTTCAGCGAAACACGATTTGGCTCTTGCGGCACTTGATATGGGCAGCGATGTCAACGAAGTGATGATGAGTTCAGGAGTCGAAGAATTAAAGCGTCGGCTCGAAGTTCTTCTCGGTTCAAAACCGGCGGCTCCGGTCGATCAATCTCAGTTACATTCGTTAACCACATTACCGCACGAAATGGAAATTGATCAACCGCAAAGGCAAGAACAAATCGCTCAAGCCGGCAGTGAGATGCTCCATTCCGTGTTCCAATTTGCCGGTACGCTGCTCGGAACGTTGTCACCGAAATCCGAAAGTTCCGGCAATACAATTTCCGAACAAATTTTGCCGAACATTCAAAAAACGGTTGCTGATGCGATTCGGGTTGAATCTGACGCGGACGGCAAAACCCGATTATCATTAACGTTACCGGAACGTCCCGTTCTGGAAGAACTCATGCAAAACGCCGTCCAACTGTTCAATTCTTTCATCACTCCGAAACAAAACAAAGAATAATTGGGCGTCTGTCATAAAGATTATGTTTTTTTGATTTCAATTTGAAATGCTCGCAAAATAATTTGTTGCGCACAAAAGCGCAAAGAACACAAAGAGGATATTTTAGGTAACTGTCTATTTTATTTTTTTAGGATTGCGCGCAAAGACGCAAAGAAATTCAAGGTTGGTTTTAACTTGTTCTGTTTTTGACGGTGTTCATTATTATTTTACTCAAGGAAGATTTTTATAACTTCATGTTATAAAAAATA
>JAISQH010000069.1 GCA_031274385.1 Planctomycetaceae bacterium
ATCGCGGTGATATTACCGTTTCGCAGGCATCATGGTTGTTTCAATCTTGGCTTCCTTATGCCGATGCGTGTTCACCGAAAAATGTTACGTTACTGCCGCTTGACTGGCGTGTTGTTGAGGATCAGTCGGAGTTCGATTCGCCTGAAGAAATTCAGTGGATGCGGCAACTGACCGATTCGGGACGTCGTGTTGTTCCGATCATCTGGTCGCATCACGATGACGGGCATTATATCGGTCGAACCTACACGCCGTACAATAATTTTGCATCGCATTTGGCAAAAGCCGGTTGCGATTCGTACGGTATTATTCATTGGTCGCTTCGACCGCATGGATTGTTTTTCAAGTCTCATTCCGTTCAGGTCTGGCAGACGACCAAAGATCAACCGTTACAGGAAACCTGCCGTATCATGGCGCGGAACATTTTCGGTACGGAAGGCGAACAAACCGGCGGCGAATATTTGTACGATTGGATTCACTCGACACCGATGTACGGACGCGATACGTCTGATTTTATGATTGACCGTCCTTTTTCCAACGATAAACTCAATACTGTTCAAAAAGAAAGTCAGCGGCGTCAGGAATTGCTTGCGAAGATTCAGATTTCGCACGATAATCCTTCGGCACAGCGGCATCTGGCTTATTGGAAAGGACTTGAAGAGTTTAATGTTCGGTTTTGGGTCGATGAAAATTCGCTTCAACAATCCATTGAAGCGTTGAAAACAGGCGATGTACTTACCGCTCAAAAATGGCTCGACAAGGCGGAACCGATTTCAACATTGAAAAAATATGCCGCTTATGCAAGTCAACTCGGTATCATTCCGGGAGATCGCGGTCTTTTGGTATTAATGAATCTGAAATGGTATCCTGCGTTTGTCGGTTTAAATCAAACACTCGGACGTGATAATTACCGTATCAATTTTGCTCCGACATTCAGCGAACCGTTGGCGCAAGGCGAAGGACACCGTTCGTTTCATATTGACACGGAAAAGAATCTCTGGCTTGTTCAGGGAGATCGGGAAGTTCACGGCAAACAGTGGACATGGTCTGAAAAAGAAGAACAAAAAACCGATCCATTTTCCGAATCGGAAAAGGAAATTGTTAAAACAGGAATTCATTGGTCGGAAAGCGTACAGATTCCCATTGTTCCGGCAATGATTTCACGTTTTGGTTCGGCAAAACTCAATGTTCCTTCCGATTCGCCGCGAACCATGAAGGTTTATGTTGCCGATCCCAATGTTAAAAAACAAGGCGATACCGAATTTGATCTGATTTTGTGCGGAAACCGCTCTGACACTGACAGTTTTACTTTTGAACCGGTTCGCGCAAAATATCTCCGGCTCGTTTGTCACGGAAACAATCTCAATACATGGAACAGTATTTACGAATTGGAAACTCCTTCCCGTCTGAAAAACGGTGAAGTCAAAGCATCAAATTCCGTTCAGGATTATCCGGCAATATTTTCCTGTGACGGTAAAAAGGAAACACGTTGGGCGGTTGACGGAAATAATGAATGGATTCAAATAGAACTTGATCCGAATATTCCGTTTGAAAAATTACAAATCCGTTGGTACGCTTCCGAAAGAGAATATCGTTACGAGATTGGAATTTCTTCGGACGGGCAATCATGGAAAGCGGTTACTCCCGAAAATGGCGGTCAAAAATCGTTACAACCGATCACTGTTTCACCGATTCCCGGAACGGCTCAGGTTTTTAATTTTACTGTACCGAAAGAATTTCAACATGGTCTTTCGCTCCGCATCCAACCGAAAAAAGGAAACGCATCACTCTGCGGAATCATTTTGGAACAGTAAGTTCAATTTTGAACACAAATAAAATGAAATTAAAATCTTTTTTTGCATCGTTAATGCCGGGACTGTTTCTTGTCGGGTACAATATCGGTACGGGAAGTATTACGTCAATGGCAAAGGGCGGCGCCAATTTCGGACTTGATCTTCTTTGGGCGGTGCTGCTGAGTTGTCTGGCAACGTAACTGTCTATTTTGTTTTTTAATGTTTCGCACAAAGGCGCAAAGAACACGAAGGTTTTGATTCTAAACGGATCGATTTTCTTTGCGTTTTTTTATGTATTTATTCGCAACGAAAAATAAACAGACTTGTTCCATTATTGTCAACAGATTGTACAGATGGAACAGATTTTTATAAAAAACGAATCTGTAAAATCTGTAAAATCTGTGTTGACAAAACTAAAATATCCTCTTTGTGTTCTTCGTGCCTTCGTGCGCAAACTTGAAAAACAAAATAGACTGTTACTTTACAAAAGGCTTGTTTTGATTTCCACTTTCCTGTATGATATCTATCCGGGAACTTTTAAAAACCGAGATTAACCACGAAACACACGAAAGTTCACGAAAAATACAATTGTTGTAAATCGTTTGTAATAAAAAAGTTATAACAAAAATTCTTTCGTGTTTTTTTGTGTTTTTCGTGGTTAAAAAAGAGTTTTTAGAAGTTGCCATCCGTATGTTTCAGGTGTCACTCTAATTCTATCCGGTGTTTTTTCATTTCATTCATCGAATTGGAAAAATGACGGAACATTCATTGATTTGTTGTGAGCGGACGCCTGATTTTTTAACCTTTAACCACACGTTGCTGCCATGAAAAAAACCATTGTATTACTTGTTTTGTTGACCGTTTCGTTTCTGATTTTACAAGAATTGGCATCTGCCCAGATTCTCAAACGTAACAGGATTCGCAACCCGAAAGGAACTACTCCAATGAGTATCGAAACCGCCGAATTCGGCAAAACCGCTGACGGAAAAACGGTTGACCTTTTTAAACTCGATAACGGACGCGGTATTACTGTCGAAGTGTTGTCGTTGGGCGGAGTGATTTACTCGTTCAATGTTCCCGACAAAAACGGCGAAACAACCAATATTTCCGCGAATCTGGAAACAGTTGCCGAGTACGAAAAAGCCAGACCGTTTTTTGGTGCTTTGGTTGGTCGTTACGGCAACCGAATTGCCAAAGGAAAATTGACGCTGGACGGTAAAGAATACACCTTGCCAATCAACAACGGTCTCAATTCACTTCATGGCGGTAAAAAAGGGTTCGACACTGTTGTTTGGAATGTCAAAAAATTAAAAGGACGCGATTATGTCGGTCTCGAATTAACGTACTCAAGTGCGGACGGCGAAGAAGGTTATCCCGGCAAACTGGATGTAACGGTTGTTTATAAACTTGACAATAAAAACCGTTGGACAATGGATTACTCGGCAACAACCGACAAAACAACGGTTTTGAATCTTACAAATCATACATTTTGGAATCTTGCCGGTTTTTCGGCAACTCAAACGAACACAAATCACGAGCATCTTTTGACACTGAATGCCGACCGGTTTCTGCCGACAGACAACACGCTGATTCCAACCGGTGAACTGAAATCAGTGGAAGGAACGCCGTTTGATTTCCGTCAACCGCACAAGATCGGCGAACGTATTTCTCAGGTTGAGGGAGCTCATTTTGCCGGAGGTTACGATCATTGCTTCGTACTTAACCAAAAGAAACCGGGACAACTGACTTTGTGTGCTGATATTTTGGAACCAAACAGCGGTCGAACCATGCGAATCGAAACAACAGAACCCGGTGTTCAGTTTTACAGCGGCAATTTTCTGAACGGTTCAACCTCCGCATTCGGACATCAATACACAAAACACAGTGCGTTCTGTCTCGAAACACAACATTTTCCCAATTCACCCAATAATCCCGATTTCCCAAGCACCGTCCTAAAACCGGGTGAAACGTTCCGAAGTACAACAATTCATACATTCGGTGTCAAAAAATAAACGTCACCGTTGACAGACAATATCTTGATCCAACCGTGATTCGATCCGTAAGTTTCAAACACTTTGTTAATACCTTAAAAAAAATTGCTTCCTAACACGTTTTCACCCTTTAACAAAAAAACTTTTTATGCCTTGGTTTCAAGAAGAAAAAACGTTGACCCGCCAAGAGGTTCTCAATCTTGCCGGTCAATTTGCTGACGAAGCGAAGAAACGGATTTGCCGCAATCCCAAACGGGTTTTGCTGTTACCGCCGGATATTACCCGCGCTCACAGCGGCGCAGGGTACATTACCGAAGAACTGTACAAAATCTTCGCCAAAGATGCCGATGTCCGGTTAATTCCAACACTCGGTCAGCATGTTCCGCATACGCCGGAACAAAACCGTTGGATGTTCGGCTCCGTGCCCGAAGAAAAAATTGATAAACATAATTGGCGTACCGATTCCAAAATTGTCGGCGAAATTCCGGCTGATTTCGTTGCAGAAATTTCCGGCGGCAAAGCCGATTGGGCAATTCCTGTTGCCGTCAACCGGAAATTATTTGACGAAAAATGGGACATTATTCTCAATGTCGGACATGTTGTTCCGCACGAAGTTTTGGGTTTTGCAAACCATAACAAAAACTACTTTATCGGTCTCGGCGGTAAGGAAATGATTTGTGCGTCGCATCTTATGGCGGCGTGTTGCGGAATTGAGAACAATCTCGGTACGTTAACAACTCCGCTCCGTGCTTGTTATAATAAAGCGGAGTCGGAATTTTTGGGACATTTACCTGATGCGTATTTTCAGGTTGTCATGGCGTACACTTCTTCCGGCGCAGTGTCTTCCGAGTCGGCAAGCCAGACCGCCGCGACATTGGTTCATACCGGCGTTTATGCCGGAGAAGATGTTGAAACGTATCTTGCCGCTGCCCGCGCGTCACAAAAAC
>JAISQH010000092.1 GCA_031274385.1 Planctomycetaceae bacterium
CTGCGTCCTGATCACGAACTCAATGGCGAAATTGAAACTGAAATTACGGCATCATTTTGTTTTCCGAACGATTCGACTGACGCGGTGATTGACGGGATTGAGCCGAAAAATTCCATTGACCACACGATTCCGCGATTGACGTTCTGGAATCACAAAGGCACGGCGGAATGGATTGAGATTGATTTCGGTAACAAGAAAAAGATTTCGCAAAGTTCCGTTTATTGGTTCGACGACACCGGCAAGGGGGGCTGCCGCGTCCCAAAATCGTGGACGCTTTCCTATCTGGACAACGACAGCAACAAATGGCAACCGGTCAAAACAACCGAAACCTTTGGAGTTGAAAAGGACAAATACAACACGGTCAAATTCGACGAAGTGGAAACGCGCGGCTTGCGAATGGACATTCGGTTACAAAAAGACTTCAGCGGCGGCATTCTCGAATGGAAAACTCCGTAGCACGGAGTTCTCTTGCCTAATTGTTATGGCTCTTTTATACATTCGCGTTGTAACTGTCTATTTTATTTTTTAATGTTGCGCACAAAGACGCAAAGAACACGAAGGTTTTGATTCTAAACGTATCGATTTTCTTTGCGTCTTTTATGTTTTTATTAGCAACGAAAAACAAATAGGTTTGTTCCATTATTGTCAACAGATTATACAGATTGAACAGATTTTTATAAAAAACGAATCTGTATCATCTGTAAAATCTGTTGACAAAATTAAAACATCATCTTTGTGTCCTTCGTGCCTTTGTGCGCAAACCTGAAAATAAAATAGACTGTTACTTCGCGTTGGTACGTCAAATCGTTTGGTTTTGAGTGTTCGGCTTGGATAAAGACAACCTCTACAAGGTTGCTTTTGTCCAAACCGCACTCTTAAATATGACTATTTGAGCCATCAACACGAAACAATAAAAGAGCCTTTTTCAATTATTTTATTTCAATTTTCGGACAAAATCGGCAACTAATTGTTTTGCGTTGTCGGGATGTTCTTCGATGATTCGTTGAAACGCGCTGCCGATAATGACACCGTCGGCGATTTTTCCGGCGGCTTGAACATCTTCCGGTGTGGAAATACCGAAACCAATACAGAGCGGAACCGGTGTTTCGCGGCGCATTTCGTTAATCTCTTGTTCCAGAATAGTCCAATCGATCTTGTTACTGTTACCGCCTGTCACGCCGTGCCGGGAAACAATGTACACAAAACCGTTTGCCTTACGTAGAATTTCGTTACGGCGAACCATGCCGGTTGTCGGAGCAACAAGCCGGATAAAATGCAACGGATTTTCAGTATCGGCAAATTGCATGATTTCATTGGAATGTTCGCTCGGCAAATCAACACACAACACGCCGTCCGCTCCGGCAGCAACCGCTTCATGTACAAAGTTTTTTGTTCCCATTGCGAAAATCGGATTAAAGTACGAAAAAATGATTATCGGCAATTCGTGTTTTTGCCGAAGTTTTCGTACAAATTCAATTCCTTGCCGAAGTGTCATTCCGGCTTTAATGGCGCGGCTTGACGCTCGTTGAATAACAGGTCCGTCCGCAGTCGGATCGGAAAACGGAATTCCTAATTCGAGAATATCCAACCCGGCGTTGCACGCCGCGTCAATAATCTCAAATGATCGTTCGAGATCGGGATCGCCTGCCGTGATATATCCGATCAGTGCAGCCCGTTTTTCGTAACGTGTTTTTTCAAAAGTTTGTTGTAATCTGGTCATTATTGTTACTTCGGACGTTTCAAACGCCGGTAAAATGGTTCATCGTCATTCTTCAAGATATTTACGTAACGCTTCGTCATCATCATATCAGGATTGTAATATTTCAACATTCGTTGAGTTTGGCGTTTCCTTTCAAATCGAACTTGTAAGTAATCCTTACAAGTTGCCGGCTCCAAGAGTTCACCATCGTCATAAATGCTTTTAATATGAAGAGTTATGTTTTGCGGTGTTGTTTGAAACAAGTCCGCCATGAGTTGCTGGGTCAACCAGACATTTTCGTCCTCAATACGCACTTCGATAGTAATCTTTCCATCGTCGGAAGAATAAATGACTAAATCGCCTTTTTGTGGTTCGTTGTTTTCTGTCATTTTATTATTTGTTGTTAGGGCGGTCTCCAAACCTGACGATTAAACATTATATTACATAATTTATTTTACGGCAACGAGTGCGGCAAAAACCATATTTTTGTGCATTATATCGATCTGATGAAAACCGGCGTTCTCAAGTGTGTGTATGAGAAACGGCAATGTTTCCGGCGTATCGGAACGGTCAATATATTCAAAAACCTGCTGCTGATAAGCCTGATCGCGCAGTCCGGTCAAATAATCGGCGTAACGCTCTTTTTGTAACGCTTCCATCGTTTCATTTTCGTGCCGGATCAAATCCGACATCCAAAAGGAACCGCCGGGAATAAGTGAACGGTAAATCCGGTCAAACACGTTTTTCCAATCATTTTTTGTTCGGAGATGATGAAGCGACGCGGCGGCAACCACAAGATCGAATTTTTCGTTCGGTAATTCCGCTTGGGCAATATCGGTTTGAATTATTTCTTCAATGGTAAAACCTTCTGTTACAAGTCGTTCTTCGGCTTTTTGAAGCATGGGTCGGCTCAGGTCAAGCAGAGTCAGTTTCAATTGCGGCAACTTCCGGGCAATGCGCAACGAAAAATTGCCTGCCCCGCAACCGATGTCGAGCAACCGTTTGGCGTTCGGTGCCATTTTAGCAATGGACGTTTCGAACATTGCCAAAATAAGCGGTGCATCGACGGAACTTGTTTGACCGGTTTGCTCGTTGGAAAACCGGTCAACTTCCCCAACAAACTGACGGCGCAATTCCTCAACAGTAATTTTTTTATGCTCAGACATGGTATTGTGGAAATACTTGTATTTCACTCCCCGAAGAGATAATGTTTCAAAGTTAAATTTCGTTTGTTTCGTTATGTTATATTTAAAATATTCGCGAGTTTTCGTACTTTTCGTGATTCATAAAAAATACATGAACTATTATATTCTACTGACATTCTTTATTTTGTCAATAAATCCATCAACTTCGTTTTTAATAATTCTCCGTAAGCATGGAGCATGATAACTTTACCGTTACGATCAAGCAAAATATAATGAGGAACACCGTTTCCGTAACATTGTTTAAATAAAATCTGTTTCGGGTCGTGTAACATTATCCAAGATAATGGATTCTCTTGAAGATATCGATCCAGTGCCGTTTTGTCCTGATCAATACTGATTCCAATGATTTCGAAACCTTTATTGTGAAATTCTTCGTAACGTTTTTTTATTTCGGGCATTCCTTCGCGGCATGGTTTACACCCTGTCCGATCAAAATCAGATAAGGAAACCATTTTCCGCTCAGCACCATAGAAAAGAGATGATCATCCGTTTTTGAAAAAATAATCTGATCGGCAATATCGATACGGAGCATCGCAACGTGTTTCCGAAACTTTTCAAAACCGCCCCATTTATCGGTATTGGACGGAAACGGTTTTTCCAAACGTTCCGCCCATTTCAACATTTCCTGAGCGGTTGCGTCCATCGGCGGCGCAAAGAGCCGGATCGTTTCGTTGGAAAATTTCCAAACCAATTCGTTATCAGCAAAAACCGTACTGAAAAATAACAGGCAAAATAAAAAAGAAACAATTATTGTCCGAAACATAACATTAACCCTTTCTTGAATTGAAGAACAAAAATATTTAAGGAAAAACAATTTGTCGCCTTATTTTCCCAACACTTCCCGTACATGCTGCAAATCTTTGTCGCCGCGACCGGAAAGGCAGACTAATATTGTACGGTATTTTTGACTTGCCGTTTCTTTAAACGCCTGAGCCAATGCGTGTGAACTTTCCAACGCCGGAATAATTCCCTCAAACTTGCAAAGCGTCTGGAATGCTTCAAGGGCTTCGCGGTCGGTAATTGTTTCGTAACGAACGCGACCAATATCGTGCAAAAAAGCGTGTTCGGGACCAACTCCGGGATAATCCAAACCGGCGGAAATCGAATACGCTTCGTGAATTTGTCCGTGCCGATCTTGCAGTAACATTGACTTTGCTCCGTGTAACACGCCGATTTTACCGGCGTTGATGGAGGCGGCGTGTTCACCGGTTTCCAATCCCTTGCCCGCCGCCTCGACTCCGATCAATTCAACCGAATTATCGTTCAAAAACGGATAGAAAATTCCCATCGCATTGCTGCCGCCGCCGACTGCCGCGACAACACAATCAGGCAATTTCCCTGTTGTTTCCAACATCTGCCGCCGGGCTTCTTCGCCGATGATTTTTTGAAACTCACGAACCATCCAAGGATACGGATCGGGACCGGCAACAGTTCCGACAACATAAAACGTATCGTTAACCACTTCGCTCCAATATCGTAACGTTTCATTCATGGCATCTTTGAGAGTTGCCGTTCCCGATTCGACGGAGACCACTTCGGCACCGAGCAATTCCATGCGTTGAACATTCGGCTGCTGACGGCGAATGTCTTCACGTCCCATAAAAACACGACATTCAAAACCGAACAACGCTGCCACAGTTGCAGTTGCCACGCCGTGCTGACCGGCTCCGGTCTCGGCGATAAGGCGTTTCTTTTTCATTCGCCGAGCTAAAAGTGCTTGTCCGATGGTGTTATTAACTTTGTGTGCGCCGGTATGATTGAGGTCTTCGCGTTTGAGCCAGATTTTTGTTGCAACTTCTGCATTCGCCGCGTTTGTTTGAACTCCGCTTAAATGCTCACTTAATCGTTTCGCAAAATAACACGGCGTTTCCCGACCGACATATTGCCGTAACAATTCGCGGTATTCCGCCCAGAAATTTTCGTCCTGAAATGCGTTTTTTGCAGCGGTTTTCAACTCCGCCAACGGCGTCATCAACGTTTCGCCAACATAAATTCCGCCGTAATTACCAAAGTAACCCTGCGAATCAGGATAGTTTGTCAAATTTGTCATTGTAGTTGATGTTTTAAACATAGTGGTGATAAAATTGTTGAGCCGAATAGAGTACCATCGGCAGGTTATTTTTTGTTATGTTTTTATTTGTGTCCTTCGTGAGCAACGAAAAAAATGTTGCGCACAAAGGCACAGAGAACACAAAGGAAGAAAATTTAATTTAATGTTTTTGTACTATTATCGTTTTGTGTTGATTCTTTTTGATCAAAAAAGAAAATTTCGGATTGTTACTTTCCAGTTGTAAAAAAGCCATAATAATTTTTGTTGTATTGTAA
>JAISQH010000196.1 GCA_031274385.1 Planctomycetaceae bacterium
AGTTCGAGAAAATAACTACTCGAACTTCGGGTTAAACGGTTCGGGGGGGTTGGAAATCGAAGTTCCTTGACTTGTCCCGCCAGTCCTTTTTGTCCCGATTCCGTCTCCAGTTGGGTTTGCGGTATAATAATACCCTGCGCAATCAACGTTTTGAGTTGTTGATCGTTGATCAGTCCTTGTTTCGTACCGTTTTGATCAATGTAAAACCAGTTTGGCATTTTTTGTTTTTTGTAAGTGTAAAAAAATGAAAAATGGTTGCCTATGACGACAGCGCAACACCCTTTATTTTTCCTGATTATTTCATTTTTTTGTAGTTTTTTTCGTCCAGCAAGGGGCAAAATATCCTACCCTGAAAGGGCGTGATAACCTAGCCCACCGCGTTGCGGTGGGCTGGCTTATCTTGCTCCTTGCGGGGCGAATCGCTGAATACCTGCAAAAATCATTCCCCAACAAAATCCGAAACAATCAGAAAACTTCCCCGAACAACAATGAGTCAATAAAAAAGAGAGGATTTGATACTACCCAAGACGGAAAAACCGGTTATACTTTGTGTTGTCGCAACCGGTTAACCTTTACTATTTGTCATGATCTTTACGACATTTTCATTCTTTCTTGGTGCACTTGCGGCGTCGGCGATTCCGGTGTTGCTCCATCTTTTGATGCGCGGCAAACCGAAGCGGATTGAATTTCCGGCTCTCATGTTTATTCGCAAACGGTTGTAGACTTATCGCCGGCATTACCGGATAAAACATCTTCTTTTGCTCCTTTTCCGGGTGCTTGTTCTGATCTTGTTTGGGTTTGCCTTATCGCGTCCAATCCTGAAGTTGGCGGACTGGTTCCCAAGTCTGACTGTTGCACAAAACCAGAACACGAAGCGCAATTTTGTTAGTTCTTTGGCGGCGTCGCTTAGCAGTCAGGATGCGCCGATTGCGGCGGCGATTGTGATTGATTCGTCACTCTGCATGGAATACGTCGCGGAAAACCAGTCACGATTTGAAGCGGCAAAAGAATTTTCACGTTGGATACTTCAACAACTTCCTCAGGAAAGTGCGATTGCGGTTCTTTCATCGGAGCGTGAGGCGGCGGTATTTCAGGTTGACCGGCTTGCGGCGGAAGACAAAATTAATCGGCTGACGATTGCGCCGTTGGGGCGTCCTATTGCGGACGCGGTGCAAGATGCGTTGATTTTGCTGAGTGAAAGCGGTTTGGAGCAGCGGGAATTGTATTTGGTTTCCGATCTTTCCCGGCCGGGCTGGTCACAACATTACGGAGACTCCCTGAAAACCCTGATCAACGGCATGAAACCCAAGAGCGGTATTCTGACCGGAACCAACAAGGAATTGGGTTTTTTCGTGATTGACGTTTCAGCCGATCATCCGAACAATTCAACCGTGAACCGTTTAACATTGGTTCCTGAACTGATTGCGGCGCAAACGCCGGTTCGGATTGATTTGGAGTTATCCCATCTTGGTTCGGCGGCGACCAAAACGGTGGAACTCTTATTGTCGGAGCCGTCTAAGCCGGAAGAAGAGACGGTTCGCGGGTCGAAATCGGTTGATTTTTCGGAGGGGGAATCTCGCCGTTTCCTTTCATTTATGCTTTCGGGGTTTGAAGCGGGGACTTATCAGGGGCAATTCCGTTTTACGGTTTCGGATGCGTTGTCTTTGGACGATCAGCATTGGTTCACACTTCAGGTTCAGCCTCTTTGGAAGATTCTTCTGGCAGCGCAACCGCCGGTTCGGGAATCGTCGTTATTTTTACGACAGGCGTTGGAGACGGTACCTTTTGTTGTGGAGACGGCGGCGATTTCGGAGGTTCCGGGCATGACGGCTGCGGAACTCAACCAATACAGCGGCATCATTTTGCTTGATCCGTCACCGTTTGATGCGGCGGTTTGGAAAAAGTTAGCCGATTACGTTTCATTGGGACATGGGGTTGGCGTTTTTCTTGGGCGTCACGCCGATTCGTTGGAGTCGTTTAATTCCCCTGCCGCCACTGAAATCATTGGCGCAAAACTTGTTCGTCAAGCCCGCGATCCGAACGGCGAAATCTGGATTGCGCCCGACAAGAGCGTATCGCCTGTTTTTTCGGTTTTCAAGCCGCTTGGTTTGTTGGAAACATTCCCTTGGAACGCCTTACCGGTATTCCGATATTGGGAATTGGACGATTTTTCAGCGCGAGCGGAGGTTGCTGCCTATTTTTCCGACACCCGTCCGGCGATTCTGACGCAAACGATTGGTCGCGGGCACACCGTCACGGTGGCAACACCTGTTTCGGAAGAGGGCGAATCCTCCGCTTGGAACCTTCTGACGCGCGGCGAACCGTCATGGTTATTCCTTCTTCTGTCGGAGGGGATTGCGAAATATTTGATTGGTGTTGGCGAACAAAGATACAATTTTGTCGCTGGTGAACCGGTTGTTCTTCGTCCGAATCTTGAGACGTTGCCGTTGACATGCTTATTGGGGACACCTTCCGGCAAGTCGATTCGGTTGACACCGGATCAGGTACGTCGTGAAATTGCTGTTTCCGCAGTGTCAGAGGCGGGTAATTACCGGATACGTTCCGGCGGGGCGCAGGAATCGTTGGATACGGGTTTTAGTGTTAATTTTGCCGGTGATTCAACCAATTTACAAAAAATCGACAAGGCAACACTCGATCAAATTCTTGGTGAAGGCAATTACCGGCTTGCCAAAACGCCTCGCGAAGTGGAACTTGGCATTGCCCGACGCCGAATCGGACAGGAGTTATATGCAGTGGTGATGCTGATTCTTGCTATTCTGTTTGCGGTAGAGTACGTTTTCTCAAACCGCTTCTTTACCGCAAAATCCCAATAAAACCTCTTAAATGATAAAAATAAAGATTGCGCGCAAAGACGCAAAGAGGTAAAGAAATAAAAATTCTTTGCGTCTTTGTGCGCAATCCTTTTGAAAATGGATGTGGCATTTTATTTATGGAGACAAGTCACGTTAACGACGGGGGCTTGCCCTTGTTATACCACACATCTTTTTTTGTTATGTAGATTTTTTTCCTGTACCGTATGTTCCGTTTTGAGTCGGCACGACAATCGGTTGTAAGTATGAGTCCTTTTTAGGGTTTACGTCGAATTTTTAGTTTTTTCTTACTGTCCACAGTGTTGGCTTGCTTTGTTTTTCCGGCGGGGATGAACTCGGGGGCGGGGATATTCGCAAGGCGGAATAACTCTGCAATCTCCTCACGAGGCGTTGGCACGCTGTTGATTGTTATGTTTTTTGATTCGTCATTGGGGTTTGGGAATTGGAGTTGAATTGTTCCCAACGTTTCCAATAACCTGATTCCCTCCCAGTCTAACGCATCACGATGGGCGATTTGGGCTGTTTGAGCGTCTTGTTTGACAAAATGGGTAAATTTGCGCATTTTTTTATTTGTGTTATAATCTTTTTTTGCGTGGTATTGCGGTGTTAGTTTGTTTTATTGTTGTTGATAAGGCACACCGCTGGCACGTTTAAAAAATTAAGAACATGGAGGATCACTCGTGTCCCATTAAATTTCTAAAAATCAGTCATAACATTTTATTTTTTCAGTATTTATGTAAAATTTTGACCCCTTCCGGCTTCAATTTGCGATAAAGATCGTTGCTTGAAAATAAGGATATTTTTCGAAAAAGTAAAAAAATGAGGTATAGGTTTTATAATTAATACAATTTGAAAAAATCCCTATAATTCATATGTTTAGCGAAAAAAAATTACAAAAACAAAAACAATAAAAATCATAACCCGTTGACTCTATTCAACTTATAATGGGGAACTTCTAAAAAACCGTTATTTTACTTAAAAATTGTTCGCAATCTCTTTATTTTTCAATGCGAGATTTTGAGGAGTGAGG
>JAISQH010000209.1 GCA_031274385.1 Planctomycetaceae bacterium
TTAACAATACTATAACGCCGTTCCAAAATACGCCTCCATGCAACAAAAATTGAAAATTCCTCAATAAAACAATATAAATCATTATAACACAATATCTTAAAAAAAGTAAGGACAGTAGAATTAAGGATTGCGCGCAAATACGCAAAGAAACACGAAAGGATGATTTTTATAATTTCATGTTATAAAAAATCTACAAATTAATTTGTTTCATTTTTTTGTGAAATTTCGTGTTTTTCGTGGTGGAATCCTCATTTTTAACAATTGTTCCCTAAAACGAAAAAAAATGTCCATTTGATTCTTCGCGTCTTTGCGCGCAACTTGAAAAACAAAATTTCAACCATTTACCGTCCGCTTCATTGCCATCATATTTCACGGCGTCCCGTTACATTTCACGGCGGTTGCCGTGATATTTGATGGATTGCCCGTGAAATATGACGGATCAATAATGAATCGGTTTATTGTTCTATTTAATAAAATTGCCGCAAATATTGATCTGTTCTATCTTTAAAAACAAAATTTTTGTAAAAATTCAAATTGGCATGGTTCTTGCCTTTGATTTGTTATCGGAGCAACTAATTGCTCAAACTGTAACAAATGATTTTCAAAACATAAAAACAAAATCAAAAGGAGTTTCCCATGAAAACGAATTTACAAAATCTAAACGTACAAAAATCATCTCACGATAAAATAGGCAGGGGGGGGGGGGCTAGGTAGAGTTCGAAAATCAGGGATAAAAAAGTTTCAGAAAAAATTTCCGAAATTTCTGTTCGGATTTACACTGGTTGAACTTCTGGTAGTCATTGCGATTATCGGAGTCTTGGTTGGGATGCTTTTACCAGCCGTTCAACAAGCCCGCGAAGCGGCAAGACGAATGTCTTGTACCAACCATCTCAAACAACAAGGTCTGGCTGTACACAATTTCCACGACACACAACAAGGAATAACGCCTTTTCACGTTGGCGCACAATATTATCCGACAGGTACAGGTGAACAAGGTTTCCTTTCGTTTTTTGGGTTACTTTATCCCTACATTGAGCAACAAGCACTTTATGATTTATTACAATCTGTAGAAATTGGTACAAAAAAGGGTTTTCAAGTACCTTTGAACGAAACTTGGTGGCAAACTTTTACGGAAGAGCAACAAAATGGTTTTTCTTTGTCAACCTATCAGTGCCCTTCCAAAAGAAGTGGAACGTATGTCAAAGAAATAACATTTGTAGATTACGGACCAGGATCAGGACCACTCGGAGATTACGCTGTTGTCCTAGATTCACCAGATATGTCTGGTATGGCATTTACATTAATAGGTGGCTCGTACGATATTGAGCATCCCAGATACAATGACTATATTACCAGTCCGATTAGACGCGCTTGCCACTCTGTCGAAGGAACGTTAACAACAGCGGGCGATCCAAACACGTGGTTTCCGCGTGACAATTTTAGTTTCATTTCCGATGGGTTGAGTAATCAATTACTTGTCGGTGAAAAATTTGTTCCTTCCGACAAGTTAAATGTGTGCGATGTAAACGCGACTGATTACAATTGGTATATTTTTGATTGCCCTTATCTTTCTGCTGAAGTGTATGCTGTTCATTCTGTTGGACGTGATATTTATTCGCAATATACGACGGAGATTATAGCAAGAAATTCTAACAGTGGTTCTGCGCTTGGTGGCGGCTTAGCTAATATAATAACGG
Source organism: Planctomycetaceae bacterium (assembly GCA_031274385.1). Classification (GTDB taxonomy): domain Bacteria; phylum Planctomycetota; class Planctomycetia; order Pirellulales; family Thermoguttaceae; genus WRKP01. The sequence continues at coordinate 1,698 of JAISQH010000209.1, forward strand.
GAGAAACTCCACACTTTGGCGGTAATCACATTGGCATTTGCAATTTTATTATTGGTGATGGTTCTGTACGAGCGATTTCGTCAATGACATCAAACGAAATTTTACGCTACTTGGGCGATGCCCATGATGGGAATCCTGTCTTAATTCCGTAACATGTTCAATTTCAATGATACATTATTAGGTGTGTATCCGGTATTTTTTTAACGTATTCAAAATAAATAACCCCAAAGGGGTTTAATTTGGATAACCCCGTGCAAGCGGAGCGCAGCACGGGGAAAGTTACAGGAAATCAAAACGAACTCTGAAAGAGTTCAATAAAATCAGTAACGAAATACGAAAACAACAATGAAAACGAATCCATTGAACATTCATTTTTGTTTTTCCTTAGTCGCGCAGCGACGACATGATGCATAACCGGCGGTGTAGCGCAGCGCAACCGCCGGATAATCGCCAACAACAACCAAAGTCGCGCAGCGACGAGATTATCAAAAGTGGAGTTTAGGGAATTGAATGAAAGAGATTTTGTTCGATAATATCGATGATGTCGTCGCTGCGCGACTTGGTCGTGGGGATGGACGCGATCCGGCGGTTGCGCTGCGCTACACCGCCGGTTATGCATAATCACGTCGCTAGCGCGACTAAAATCAATATCACTTTACCTTTCAATCGACCAATCAAAAATTCTGAGTATTTGTTCAAAAATAATATTTTAATCACTCAATGTTGAGTGAAATATTTTTGCACGATACTCATTAACAAAAAGGAACGTAACAATGAAAACCTTTTTTAAGTTCGCTACGTGGGCATTTATCGTATTTGCCCTTTCACTTCCGTTTGTTCCGGCTCAATCCGAAACAAACGAGAATGAAGAAATCAACTCAATTGATGACGTAAAAACATTTGAGGATGCCGTCAAGTACATTAAACAAATCGAATCAAAATCATTGAAGTCTCTCGCTTCCATCAGTAACGAAGAAGAGAAAAAGAAGGCGACTGCAAAATATGTTACGGAATTAGGTGAAACATTTATCAAAAACGGTGAAAAGATAATTTCACTCACCGACGATCCCGCTCAACAAAAAGGAGGTATTCAGTTAAAAATAACAGGACTTACTCTTCTCCAAAAAACTCAAGAGTTGGAAAAATATTTTGATGAATTGGCGAAAGATGGAAAGTTTAAATCCGTTGTTGATCAGCAACGTTACACAAGCTTGTTTCAAACTAAAGTAAGTAAGGAATTGCGAGAGAATTTTACATTGGAAAATTTCGCACAATATTTTCAAGAAGCCAAAAAATGGGCAAATACCGACGGAATCGAACCGGCAACTCCGCTACTGTTTATCATAGGAATAACTGTAACACCGAAGGCTTTGGAACTTGACCCGGAGATTACGAAAAAAACGATTGATGATATTATTTCGTTTGTCAATTCCGATGAACTTAAAGTTTCAGAATCGAAAAAGAAGGAAACAATAAGTAAAATTGAAAAATTTCAATTTCAAATAGCAGGTAACGATCTGCGAGAAAATTTTACGTTGGAAAATTTCGCACAACACTTTCAAAAAGTAAAAAAATGGGCAAATACTGATGTGAGCATGTTACTTTCAATTCTGGAAATTGCCGCAATACCAAAGGCTTTGGAACTTGATCCTGATATTGTGAAAAAAACAGTCGATGAAATTCTTGCCTTTGTCCGTTCCGACGAACTGAAAATTTCGGAAGAGAAAAAGAAGGAAGTCATTTTGCAAATTGAAGGATTTCAAAAACGGTTTTTAGGGTCGAATCCTGAATTGTACGGAAAAACGCTTGACGATCAGGATTTTGACTGGAACAAATTACGCGGCAAATTTGTTCTCGTCAAATTCACTGCGTCATGGTGCGGTCCTTGCAAACGCGAGATTCCATTCATGCTCAAAGCATACGAGAAATATCACGACAAGGGATTTGAAATTGTTTCGGTTTATGTTTGGGATAAATTGGATGCGACAAAAAAGGTTGTTGAAGAGGAAAAACTGAATTGGATTATTTTGTCGGAGGAATTGACGGAAAAGGCGGGCTTGCCGAAACAAGGAACGTCATACGCAGTTCGCGGCGTGCCGACAATATTCCTCGTCGATAAAGACGGCAAAATCATTTCAACAACTGTACGCGGCGAAAAACTAGAAGAAACGCTGGCGAAAGTGTTCGGAGAAACGTTTTAATTGTAGGGGCAAACCCTTGCGGTTGCCCCGAACCATCACCGATTCAGGGCGACCGCAAGGGTCGCCCCTACGTAAAATATTTGTTTTTTGACGGGTTAAAATATATCAAAAATTAAAAATATCATTACAAAAAATTTTTATTATGTTAATCAGATCAACGTTATTGTTTGTGTTTTTGTTTGTTCCGTTTTTTGTGACGGGTTGTAGTCAGAATGTTCGGGTTGAGGGAACGGTCTCGTTTTCGGATGGGACAACAATTGATCGCGGGCAAGTCATTTTTGAAAACGATACAAAAACCTACATCGGCAACATCCGCAAAAACGGTACGTTTAGTATTGGCGTTTATAAAGATGGCGAAGGTATTCCCAAAGGACATTACCGTGCCGCTGTTACAGGTGTTTTTGAAGAAACACCGCCAACCTCCGGCACTAAACTACAACTTGTCTTTCCGACTCATCTTGTTGCAGGAAAGTATCGCGATTCCAAAACGTCGGGCTTTGAATTTGATATTCAAGGTAAAACAACCGGAATCTCTCTCGTTGTGGAACGTACGAAAAAGGAAGAGCAAAAACAGCAACAAAAACAAAATCTCCCGTTGTTACCCGCAACCGTACAACGGTAAAACTGTCTATATTTTGTTTTTTACAGGAAGAAAGAAGTGAAAGAAGATTTTTATCGTGTATTTAATATCTTCTTTCTTTTTGCAATTGAAGTTACAAAAAATATCCTTTCGTTTTTCTTGATTTTTGCGACAGAATTTTTGTTGAAGGCGGCGTTGGCGCAACCGTTTTCAATTACCATATTTTGGAATTTTGTTGAAGAAAGGCGTTCATATCTTGTGCGGCGTTTCGTCCGGCGCCCATTGCGAGGATAACAGTGGCGGAACCGGTAACAATATCACCGCCAGCCCAGACCATTGGTCGGCTTGTTCGTCCGTTTTCTGTTGCCACAATGTAACCTCGTTGATTGAGTTCCAGACCGGGCGTATTTTTGGTCAGGAGCGGATTCGCCAACGCCCCGGCGGCAACAATCACACAGTCAGTCGGCAACTCAAATGACGAATCAGGAATCTTGACCGGACGCCTTCGCCCAGATGCATCCGGTTCGCCCAACTCCATTTTGTTGCAAATAATCGCACGGACTTTGCCTTGTTCGTTGCCGAGATATTGTTGGGGATTGGTTAGAAAAAGAAATTCGATTCCTTCTTCTTCGGCATGATGAATTTCTTCGGCTCGCGCGGGCAGTTCGGCATGGGAACGCCTGTACACAATTTTGACTGATTCCGCCCCTAACCGCATGGCGGTTCGTGCGGCGTCCATTGCCACGTTGCCGCCGCCAATGACGCAAACGTTTTGCCCGCGAATAATCGGCGTGTCGTAATAGGGAAATTGGTACGCTTTCATCAGATTTGACCGAGTCAGATATTCGTTTGCGGAATAGACACCGCCCAAATCTTCGCCCGGCAAGTTCAAAAACATCGGCAACCCCGCCCCGACACCGATAAATATCGCAACAAAATCGTCGAGCAATTCCTCTATCGTCAATGTTTTACCGATGACCTGATTTAATTCGATTCGGACACCGAGTTGGACGAGATATTCGACTTCGTGTTCGACAATGGCTTTGGGCAGCCGAAATTCCGGGATTCCGTACATTAACACGCCGCCCGGTTTGTGAAAGGCTTCGAACACGGTGACGTCGTAACCGAGCAAAATCATGTCTCCGGCAACCGTCAATCCGGCAGGTCCTGCTCCGACCACCGCAATTTTTTGACCATTGGGCGGTTGTTTTGGGGGCATTTCGACGAGATGCTGTTCGCGTTCGTAGTCAGCGGCGAAACGTTCGCAACGTCCAATGGCGACCGGTTCGGATTTTTTGCCGAGAATACATTTTGATTCGCATTGTGATTCTTGCGGGCAAACTCGTCCGCAAACGGCGGGCAGGGCGTTGGTTTCTTTAATTTTCCGTGCGGCGGCGGCGAAGTGGTTTTCGCGAAGTAATTTGAGAAATTCCGGGATTTTGACGCCGACCGGACAACCTTCGACGCAGGCGGGTTTTTTGCACTGAATACAGCGTGCGGCTTCGGTTTGAGCCATTTCGGGCGTATAACCGAGCGGAACTTCTAAAAAGTTTCGGGCACGGACTTTGGCGGGTTGCTCCAGCATGGGAGTTCGTCCCGGTTTTGAAACTTTTACGGCGGGATTGCTCATCAAAAAAAATGGGAAGGGTTGAAGCCGATTGAGGGGAACACAAAACAATCCGCCCTATTTTATCGCATCTTTTCACCCTGTAAAGCATCGCGTTCCATCTTTTTCTCCAATCTGCAAAGTTGAAAACCAACATTTTTCGCACAAAAATACAATTTGCACTTTCCAAGAATTTTAAACCAAAATTCCCATGTTTTTCTACGTTTTTCTCATTTTTTGTACAATTTTGAGTTTTTTTAATCATGTACAAAAATATCTTTTATTCAACTATTTCAAAAAACATCAAAAATCAAGCGTTTTTTATTGAAAAAAAGGACAAGTTCTGGTATAGTAACAATATGATCTTTGACAATTAGTTTATTTGTGTACCATATAGCGGCAATGCGGAATTTTCTGCCCCGTTAAAATCGTTATAACGTGAAAAAAGTAGGGCTATAGGTATAGGAATTGGTATTTCACTTAGATCAATGGGAGTTGGTTCAATTTTGGGGGCGGTTTATGGAAAAGATTCTGTTATTAGAGCCTCTGGATTAGGAATACTACAGGGATGGGCAAATATTTTTAATAGTATTCAAGACATTGCCATTGGATTACTAAATCTCTTTCACTAGTGTCCGGTTATAACTTGAATAGGGTTAATTGGTTAGGGTTATCATTTTTTTATTTTTGTAATTTTTATCATCAAGTGCTTGAATTATAGGAGTTTTTTAAAATTGTATCAGGCTTAAAATCTGTAGAATTTGGTAGATTGATTGTGGCAATTTGAGTTCTTTTTTTAAAATGGAGACAATGAGGTAGGTACAAATAGCGATCCAAATTTGCGACTTGACGGCGTTTTCGCTTATTCCGTAAAAAACTTTGATTCGTAAATGTTGCTTGATCCATTTGAAAAATAGTTCCACACGCCAACGTGATTTGTATAAAGCAGCAATCGTCACGGCGGGCAAATCCATATTATTTGTCAAAAAAACCAATCGTTTGTTTCGCGTCGCATCGTAAAATCGGATACGCCGCAATGGTTCCGGGTAGGTTGTCAAACTTTTGGGATTCGTCAAAAAAACAGTTTGATCACACTGCACTCCCGTTGTTTTATCAACCTTTTTAGAATCTCGTCTCGTTAATTTTGTGTTTCGTTTTGCCCGTGTAATAAAAAACGCTTTCGCCTGATGAATTTTGTACAATCGCTCGAAATCCCAAGAACCACGATCCATGACGTAGTAGGCACCCGCGATAAAAATCATTTGATCAAGGATATTGACATCGTGCATTTTTCCATCGGAAATTAAAATGAAATCAGGAATATTCCCCTGTAAATTAAGGAGTGTGTGAAGTTTGATGGCTGCTTTTGTTTTACGAAAAGGTGCCCATGGGAACAGTGATAAACATAAGTCAATCGTCGATGAGTCTAACGCAAAAACAGGTGCTTTTATTTTAACGGGGTTGTCGTCGTTTTGGTAAAGGATGTGTGCTTGCTCAATGAGTATTTGTGCAAAATCAGTAAAAATCCGCCAATCGCGATGTGGCATCGCATCGGAAATATTGCTGCGGGAAATTGTTGAGCGGATTCCCATGTGATACAGTTTTTGTGGCACTGCCCGAAGGCAACTAACAACGTCACGCAAACTTTCACGATAAGTGAATTGGGCAAATAACATCACCCGAAAATAATCAGCACAACGAAATTGACGAACACGATAATCACCTTGATACCGTTCAACGCAAGTTTGGAATCGTTCCCACGGGACAATATCCATTATCTGCGTGAAAATAAATTGACCTTGATACATTTTGACTACCTTTCGTTGGAAACCGCTCCAAGTTCAAATCAAATTGAAGTCGGAGGTGGTCAAAATTTTACATAAACTTAATAAATAAAAAAGGTTATAACTGTTTTTTGATAAATTAACCGGACACTAGTGATGATTCATAATGTTTAGCAAAAAAAAAATACAAATCATAACCCGTTGACTCTATTCAACTTATAATGGGGAACTTCTAAAAAACCGTTATTTTACTTAAAAATTGTTCGCAATCTCTTTATTTTTCAATGCGAGATTTTGAGGAGTGAGG
>JAISQH010000231.1 GCA_031274385.1 Planctomycetaceae bacterium
ATTCCAAGGAAAGGAATCGAGTGTTTCGGTTGGTTTTCGTACTTCGCGGCGTAGTTCTTTTTTTGCCGGGTCGTAAATCCGAAGTTCATAAGGTTCACCACCAATCACACGGCTTACGCCTGAAAGTGTTTTCGTTTCCGAATCCCAAGTTTCCTCAATCACATCAACAATACCTTGCGTAATATGTTGCGAAGTACTCAGCAGAATCGGATGATCCGCAACCGGACGAACCGCCAGAATCAAACACGAACCCGGAGGAATCTCAACTGAAACCGCGTCCGTGAACAATCCGAAAAATTGATTGCCCCAAAAATCAAATGCCACATACTCTTTCGCTTCAGGAAGACCAAGCCGAGAAGGTGTTGTTTCGATTTTTGTCGGATTCTTGTCATCCCAATTATAAAACGCAACAATTTCCCGTGCGGGAGCTGTTGCCGATAATTGTTCGGAAACGTTTTGAGAAGACCATGACCGGGTTGTCAGATGCCAGATTTTCGGTAAGTCCTCATTAAAAAGATCAACAGGTCTCGCCGACCGCAAACCATGAGAACGAATGGTTCGGCGAAGAATTTCGATCCGTTCTTCGGAAAGAGTGGGCAACCAATCGCTGAACGCATAAAGTTGACCGCTTACAGCAACCCACGACGCAAGCAACCGAGCGTGTTCCAACGGAATCGAATCCCGTACATAAACCGGATCAGGATCATTCCACCAAACACGACCGTTCAGAAAATACCGGTTCGAACCGTGCCAAGGTCCCGCCTTGAGCGAATCCCACTTGGCTCCGTTGTCAGGACCGATCCGCATCGCATCAACACAACCAAAGGACGCCCCCAATGTCCGCATATTTTGTGAAACATTACACCCAAGAAGAAAAACATCGTCGCCCGCCGCTTGACGGATAATTTCAAAACCCTTTCGGTAAGCCGCAACCGGTGTCAAATGCGGATCATGGAAAACCGGTTCGCCAAGATCATCAGGACAATATTCGTTGTTGATATAAAGTTGCTCTGTTGCCAGACCAGTCCAAAGACCGTCCAACTTGAAATAATTAAACTCCCATTCACCGGCAATCCGGCGGACTTCGTCATGCAGATATTGTTGCACGTCAGGATTGGTCAGGTCAAGCGATGTGCCGCCCCAGAATGATTCATACGGTTCGCCAAGTTTATTGACCGTTTGAGCATAACGCCGTTTTGAATGACCTCGTTCGTCAAGAATATCGGTTACGCCGCTTTTCACAAACCAATTCTTGTCCCAATAAGAGTCTTCGGAGGAACCGGAAAAAGGCATAAACCAAAGACCCGCCCGCATGTTGTTTGACCGAATCATCTGAGCCGTCTTTTTCATACCGTTACGGTATGCCCCTTGGGGATTGAATTGCATAAAATTCTTTTTCGGACCGTTTTTGGTAACGCCTTCCTGCCAACCGTCGTCAATTTGTACAAAATTGAAACCGTAAGGAACCAGTTTTTCTGCGGCAGCCTGAGTTAAACGAACAAGCTCCGTTTCGTTGCAGGCTCCGCCGAACTTGTCCGCATACCATGTACAATAACCGGACGGCGGTTCCTTCATTTGAATTTGATGCGACCGGGCAATTTGCCAAGCGTAACGTTCCAGACCCCGCCGGCAATCCTCGAAACGCCCCAGTACAAAAACTTCCGATAAATTAGCGGCAGGATTTGCCGGATCAACCGACGGTAACAATCGACCGTATTCAATCACCGGAGAAATCACGACCTTACTTTCCGCGTTTTTGTCCGAAAAAACAACGCCGGAACCTTTGCGATGCGTAATCCAGCCCGCCACCACTCCGTTACGATTTTCAGGGTTCGCAACCGCAAGGAAGGAATACGAACCTTTATGACCGTCAACAGCACGAAGCCCGGCTGTTCCGAGCGTTTTCAACTTATCCGCCGGTTCGGGAAGAAACAGTTCAATCTGCGGAAATGTCAACTTCCTGATCACTCCATCCTGAAACATCTCTTTGGAAAAAATCGTCGAAATGAGAACAAACGGATTTTGTTCTGCCAATGTGTAAATGGCTTCAATCCCGTTTTCATCGCCGTCTTTCTGAATAACAAGCGACGCTCCGGCAATCTGTTTTCCGTCCCTGCCAGCCACCGGATGTTTGGCAACAACTGATGTTTTACCATTCGGAATCAATATCCGCGCAAAAAGTCCGCCCTGATCAATCAGAACAACCCGTTGCTCCGAATCCCACGAAACAACAATCTCGCCGTTACCAAGCCGCGTTATGTTGCCAACTGTTTCGATCTGCAACAACGCCGCAGTTTGAGCAAAAAGAGTGACCGGAAAAAAGAATAACACAAAAGAAAAAAAGAATCGGTTCATAAAACTTAACGGTAATTCAGTGGTAATAGTAATTGTTACAAACGGTAATTTTCCTGATAACGGATACAAGAATCCATTGAAAAATTTCACTTTAAAGCATCTGCGAATTCATCTAACGTTTGGCTGTCTAAGGCATAGGAATGTAACGACTCCAAAGCAATTGGGTCAGACATTTGACGAATCACCGTCTCAATGTGTTCAGGAACAATTGTAAATTTTTTCCGTAATGCCGCCAAGACAGCATTTCGCCAAGTTTCGGCTTTTCCTTCGGCTTGCCATTTATCGACAAAGCCGAGTTCTTTTAAGTAATTGTCTAATTTTTTACCCATTGTTACCTCCTGAAATGTTTCAAAATTCGCCTCAGCAACCACGTCAATATAAGCATCAACAGCGGTATCTTTACGATGTTTCGCTACTTCGGT
>JAISQH010000358.1 GCA_031274385.1 Planctomycetaceae bacterium
CCCCCCCCCCCCCCCCCCCCCCGGGGGCGGGCGCCCCAGGACAGGATGGGCCGTAAAGTTAGAACAAACGGAAAATGAAACGTTTTCATTTTCCAAACATGGTTTTGTCAATTCACCGCATTTCACTTTCGGTTTACCGTTTGCGTTTACACTGGTTGAACTTCTCGTGGTCATTGCAATCATCGGCGTTTTGATTGCTTTATTGTTACCAGCAGTTCAGGCGGCAAGAGAAGCCGCAAGACGAATGGAATGTACCAACAAACTGAAACAATTAGCCTTGGCAACACACAATTTTCACGACATTCACCAACGAATTCCGAGAGTTGGCGGTGATCCGCTTTGGACAAATTACAAACAATATGGAAGTGACACTCCCATTGGAGGAGTTAACATTTACAGTTATTTGGTCAACTTGTTGCCTTTCATCGAACAACAAGCCATTCACACTTCTCTTGTTACGATTTGTCAGGCTGCAGCAGCAAAAAATCCTTATGATGCTTCATGGACAGCCTCTCCCGGTTCCGCATCGGGAACATTGGTTGTTACAGCATCGGGAAGTATTCCTTCGCCATTTCGTACAGATATTGCGGCATTCAAATGTCCTTCCGACGCCAATGCCAAAAAAGCCGGAGAAAACAATAGCGGGCTTACTTGTTATTACGCAAATCGAGGAGATGCCTATGTTGCTTGGAATTCAACAAACAGTCATGGTGTTTTTCGATACGGAAATGATTTTGGATTTGAAGGAATTACCGATGGACTTTCCAACACGGTACTTTACAGTGAATCACTTTGCGCTCAGAACGCACAATCCGATTCGAGATGTAAATCGGGAATTGCCAAATCCGCCGTGACCGGAGTTCCCGATGTTTGCGCTTCAAAATGTATTGCCGGCGGAGAAATCGACCCGGCAACAACTATATGGGGGATGAAAGGACTACGTTGGGGTGATGCCAACTCCGTATTTACTCAATTCAATACTGTTCTTCCTCCAAACTCAGTAAGTTGTAGTTTGACCACCGCAACGAGTATTGCTTCTGGAAACACCTTAGTTGCCGCTTCCAGTAACCATACGGGCGGAGTGAATGTTGCTTTAGTTGACGCATCGGTTCGGTTTGTTTCGGAAACAATTGATTGCGGCGATCTTTCGATTGCCCATCGAAACTCAACGGGTATGGACAAGAACGGTCCTTCGAGATTTGGAATTTGGGGGGCAGTAGGAACCGCCGATTGCGGGGAAAGTAAATCCCTGCCGTAAAAATATTATTATTGTAAAATTATTTTTTTATACAAAATAAATTATTAAAATGTACAAAAAAACTGTCCGAATCTCAACTATAAAGAAACGGGAATTTCTTAAATTTCAAAATGACCGTTTCTTGATTATATTTTTCATTTTGTCAATAATTGCAATAATAACTTCGGGTTGCGATTCGAACAAATTGAAAACATGGTCAGTTGAGGGAACCGTGAGCATGAACGGTCAACCATTGGAAGAAGGAATGATTCGTTTTCGTCCGAAACAACAAGGAAATGAACATCCTGCTTACGGTGCGATTAAAAAAGGTTACTATAAACTCCAAACTTCGGGAGGAGATTTTGAAGCCGGAGCAGTACCCGGTGATTATTTTGTAACTTTTTCTGTTTTATCTGTGTCCCAATCAGATGATCCTGATGCGGAATCTGTTGAAACGCTTCCTAAACTTTACACCGAGACGGACACAACGCCTTTTTCCGTAACGGTTGTTAAGGGCAAAAATGTTTTTAATTTTGAACTTCAAACCAATCCAACATTTTGAGGGTGATTTATGAATTCTGAAAAAATTGTTTCGTATGTCTTTTTGTTTATTTTTGTCGTATTTTCTTTTTGTCATCCTTGTCGTTCTGACGAGGTGATTGGCACATCGGATCGAACGTTGCCAATTGCTTACAAGGTTGACGTACTTATTTTGGGCGGTTCGACCGGTGCGGTGGCTGCGGCTCAGGAAGCGTCTAAAACCGGTGCGGAAACAATGTTGTTGACTCAGTATCCCTATCTTGGCGAAGACCTGACGGCAACGCTTCGGCTTTGGCATAACGAAAACGATAAGAATCAAGTTACCGATCCGCTTTTCGAAACGTTAATAAATGATCCGATTTACGGAACAAAAAGCGAATCGGAACTGGAATTATTATTACGGCATCCGAAAAAGTTACCGTTCACTTATGAAGTGCTTCAGGAAATTGCTTCTCAACATCCCGAAACGCGTGAGAAAAATCGTTTGATTGACGGCAACGCCGCTTCGCCGCGCAATGATAGTCTGCAAGTCAACGGCAATATGACTGTTGTACTTGATTTGGGAGCGAAACAAGATGTCGGGGTTGTTTCGTTTATTCCGTTTTATCGCAAGGGTCATTTTGCGGTTGAAAAAGTTGATTTCTTTATGAGTAACAATAAAGCCGATTGGACGCCCATCGGTACGGCAAAACGTGACACGAAAAAACTTCCCATTGCGGATTCGGCAGAGACTTTATCGCTCAAACTCGAACGATCCATTCAAATGCGGTACGTTAAAATCGAAGCCGTGATTGAAAAAACGTCACGGATTTTGCTTCTTGGCGAGATTGTTGTGCTTGCCAACCGAACCGATTTAACAACAGCGGTTCCTATAACGAAAAATGATCAAACCTTCAAAACAACCGAGCCGCCGCGTCCGCTTCATATCAAACAGACGCTTGACGAAACGTTGCTTCAATCGAATGTCAAATTTCTTTACGGAACGTATATTACGGAGTTGCTGACTGATTCCAAAGGCGAGGTTCGCGGTGCGGTGATAACGTCTCGATCCGGTCGTCAGGCGATTATTGCTAAAAGCGTGATTGACGCGCGTAACGATTATAAAGAGCTACTCGAATCTAATAAAGGAAACGAGTTTGTGAAAATCGAATACGTTGTTGTCGGAGGTCGCGAGGTTCCGTTTGAAAAGGACAAGTATTTGTTGTTACAAAGCGGAATTTGTGAAACGATGGGAAAACCGTATCATGCTCATTGGCCCAATCAAGCCAAAACCGAAGGCGGAGAATTTCCGATTTTCCGATACACATTTGAAATCAAACGCGATGATGCTGAAAAAGCGTTTGGCGGTGATCCGGTTAAACTTGGTCAACTTGAAACGGAAATTCGTCTGGCAACCTATCATCAGGATCAACAGTTCACATCGGATCGAATTACATTACATCCCGGTTCGGCTGTTGCAGATTCTTTGAAACTTGGTAATTGTTTCGGTAAGGAATCAATTATCAAGGGTCGGGGACTTGGTCGTGACGCGGGGCAATCGGCACTCACTCAGGAACCGGTTACAACCAGTTCGCTCAAAGTGACGCCGTTTCACGTTACAACAAATGAGACGATTTTAGCCGGTGATGTTCGGGAACTTCTTGATGGGATTCGACCGTACGAAAAGCCGCTTGGATTTGTTCACGAGCATGGATTGAGGATTCCGATTGCTGCGTCTTATGATGTGGTGGTGGTGGGCGGCGGGACAACAGGTGCTCCGGCGGGAATTGCGGCGGCAAGAGCCGGAGCGAAAACATTGGTTGCCGAATTTTTGCACGATATGGGCGGAGTCGGGACAATGGGTTCGATTGCCGGATATTACTGGGGAAATCGAGTTGGTTTTACGGACGAAATTACGCCGGGCAAACGATCCTGGAATACTGTACATAAAGCCCAAACATGGCGTACCAAACTCCGTGAGGCGGGCGGTGACGCTTGGTACGGTGTTCTCGGAGCGGGCGCGGTTGTCGATCTCAAACCGGATGCCGAAGGACGAACGGTGGTCAAGGGCGTATTACTTGCAACAGAATGGGGACCCAAAATTGTTTTGGCAAAAGTAGTAATTGATACAACAGGCAACGGCGATATTGCCATGACAGCGGGCGCAAAAATGATGTACGTTACGGAAAATGAAATTACCGTACAAGGTGCCGGTCTTTCGCCTCGTTATCTTGGCGGTCGTTACATGAATAACGATTATACGTACATTGACGACACAGACCCGATTGATGCGACGCATGTTTTTGTCTACGGTAAGGGAAAATTTCCGACGGCATTTGATCAGGGTAAAATTCTCAATACACGGGAACGCCGCCGTATTGTTGGAGAATTTACTTTTACGCCGCTTGACCAACTCAATTTACGTACCTATCCTGACAGTATTGCCCGTTCGTACAGTAATTTCGACACGCACGGTTACACGATTGAACCGTACTTGGAGATTGTTCATCCGAAAAAGGTTGGAATTTTTGCGTATTATCCTTATCGTAGCAGTATTCCGAAAGGACTGGACGGCATTTTGGTTGGGGCATTGGCAACGAGTTGTCATCGTGATGCGTTGCCGTTGATTCGAATGCAGGCGGACTTGCAAAATCAAGGCTATGGACTGGGTTATGCTGCTGCTGTTTCGATAAAAGACGGTGTTTCTGTGCGCAATGTTGATATTCGTAAGATTCAGAAACATCTTGTTGAGATTGGCAATCTTCCCGAATCGGTGTTAACGGAAACGGACAATTATGAAACATTAAAATCGAAACTTCCTGATGCCGTTAAAACCATTCCCAATCAATATGAAGGTGCCGCCTTGGTGATGTGGTACCCGGAAGAATCGAAACCGTTACTTCGTAACGCTTATGCGGAAGCAACTGATTTTGACGCGAAACTTGCTTACGCTAAAATTTTGGCGGCTTATGGTGACGCGACCGGCGAGGCGGCATTGTTGGAATCGCTGAAAAAATTTGAAACGTGGGACGAAGGTTGGAATTTCAAAGGCATGAGTCAATTCGGAATGGCATCGAGTCCGCTTGATCAGGTGATCATGATGCTTGGACGCATTCGTAGTAAAGCGGCGGTTCCGTTAATTGTGAAACGATTATCGGAATTAAAACAGGAAGATGATTTTTCGCATCATCGTGCTTGTATTTTGGCGTTGGAATGGATTGGCGAGGGCGCACCTGCGTTAGCCGATCATTTATTGAAACCGAATATGATGGGATATGTACATGATTCGATTTCAACGGCGGAAAAGCGTGACCGTGAAGACCCTAAAGTTGCATTAGGTGAAAAGAGCCGTCGTGATTCATTAATTGAACTTGGAGCCGCTCGTGCGTTATATCGGCTTGGCGATGTTGACGGTTTGGGCAAACGGGTACTGGAAGCCTATTCCAAAGACTTGCGAGGTCATTTCGCCCGCCACGCCGCTGAAACATTAAATAAGCAATAGACTTTGTCAAACAGTAACGAAAATTGATTCAATGCGGGACAATATTCCGTAACTGTCTATTTGTTTTTTCAAGAGTGCGAGCAACGATGCCAAAACAACTCCGTAAAAAATTATATAAACAACTCCGTAGGAGTTGACTTTGGATAACCCCGTGCAAGCGGAGCGCAGCATGGGGAAAGTACAAAAAATCAAAACGAACTCTGAAAGAGTTCAATAAAAAGTGATTAGTCATGGTATACTCATTTCACTTGAATTTTCGGTTTTATTTTTCCTTTTATGAAGTAATAAGGTAGGCGACCTCTCTCCGAGCCATTTGGTAAATAGCGTCGGCGTACTCGCCGACGTGAATCACGGAACGCGATGTTTTCCGGTAAACCAAAGTCGGCGAGTACGCCGACGCAGCCGTTAAGGAGAAAGGCTGCCTACCTTACCTGTTGGAAATTCTAAAAACGGAACGGTAAAAAAAGAAAACAGAAAACTAAAGTGCAGTGAATATAACCTCATATATCAAAATGGAACTCTTTCAGAGTTCGAGAGAGTTGAGTGTCCCTTACCCCGTGCTGCGCAGGCTTGCACGGGGTTATCCAACTTGAACTCCTACGGAGTTGTTTTAATTCATCGTACAAACCGAACACATTATTAAAAGTTTTGCGAACTACGGGATGTTAATAATACCTTTACAAAAATA
>JAISQH010000363.1 GCA_031274385.1 Planctomycetaceae bacterium
AATTATTATTTCCTGTAATTATTATTTCCTGATGGTTTCGGATTTTGTGGAAGATTTCCATTTGAAAGGAAAACTCCGATTTTATCTGTGACCCTTTCAGGAGATTGATAAAATCCGCAATGGGAAGACTCCGCAAAATCCGAAATCATCAGAAAGATTCTTCAAATTATGTTCTGCAATTGACAAATTCGGTGATTCGGTCGAACGCGGCTTCGAGAATATCCAGACCGGCGGCAAAGGACGCACGAACATAACCTTCGCAACCAAACGCCGAACCCATGACTGTGGCAACTTGCTTTTGCGTTAATAACTCCAGACAGAACTGTTCGGAATTATTAATCGGAACACCGCCGAGTTTTTGACCGAGATAATGCTTGATGTTGAAAAAAACGTAAAATGCCCCGCTCATTTCGGGACAACTCAACCCGGTAATTCCGGCAATCCGTTTAGCAACATAATCACGGCGTTCGGCGAAAGCAGTCCGCATCCGCACAACACAATCCTGCGATCCGGTCAACGCCGCTAACGCCGCGTATTGGCTAATACTACACGGATTGGAAGTCTCTTGACTTTGCAACTCGCCCATTTTCTTTGCCAACTTTTCCGGGCTAAGCGTCCAGCCAACCCGCCAACCCGTCATCGCGTAAGTCTTGCTCACCCCGTTGACAACAACCGTTCGCTCCGGCAAACCGGAAAAAAGCGTCGGGAAACTGATAAAAGGTTGATTGCCATAAACCAATTTGTCATAAATCTCGTCGGCTAAAACAAAAAGATTCTTTTCAAGAACAATCTCAGCAATCGCAGTGAGTTCGTCTTTGTTGTACACGGAACCGGTCGGGTTGGACGGGTTGCAGAGCAAGAGCATTTTGGTTTGGGGCGTGATTGTCTGCTCCAATTGAGTTGCCGTCATTTTGAAATTTTGCGGTTCTTCGGTTGGAATAATAACCGGAACCGCACCGGACAATTTGACTAATTCAGCGTAAGAAACCCAATATGGAGCCGGAATAATCACTTCATCACCCGGATTGAGGGTTGTAAAAAAGATATTGTGCAACGAGTGTTTCGCTCCATTTGAAACAACAACCTGTGTCGGCGCGTATTCAAGTTTGTAATCGGTTTGATATTTTTCGACGATGGCTTTTTTGAGTTCGGGTATTCCGCTGGCAAGCGTGTATTTGGTGTAACCGGATTTCATTGCGGCGGTTCCAGCGTCGCAGATATGTTGTGGCGTGACAAAATCCGGCTCGCCAACACTCAAATCATACACCGTTTTTCCTTGTGCCTTGAGTTCTTTCGCTTTTGCCGACATAGCAAGTGTTGCGGACGGTTCCAAACTCTGAACAACTCTCGAAATAGAAATAGTCATGGGAAATAAAAAATGGGAATCAGTTGACAAAACTCAATAAAAGGCACAATTATCAGTGAATAAAGAACAATTGTCAAGGACTGTAGGGGCGAGGCTTGCCCTCGCCCGTACCAAACCGGATTTTGTAGGGGCGATGGCAAAATCGGTTACTGTGGGGACGAGGGCAAGCCTCGCCCCTACCGATTTTGTGATCTTGTCAGATTGTCGAAATTTGTTATGCTATGCTCTGTTGATAGTGAATAGTGAATAGTGAATAGTTTCGCAAGCGATATTCATTATCAAACGGTTTGAACGACGCTTGCGAATACGATTCACTACTAACTATTTCGGGCGTTGCCCTACGTTAGGATATGTTACCCTTTCAGGGTATTGATACAGTGTATTGATAAAAGCCACAATGCGAAAACTCAACAAAATCCGAAATCATTCAGTATTATTACAAAACGGCAAACTTTAGGTTATCTTGACGAAATGTCTCATCATTATATTTCCAATGCTATTGAACTTCGGAACTTAGTTTCTCAACTCAAGGATATTCCGGTGATTGCTTATGACACGGAATTTATTTCTGAAGACCGTTATTATCCTCAGCTTTGTCTTGTGCAGGTTGCTGCCGGGAAAATTCAGGCGTTGATTGATCCTCTTTCGGTTGGGAATCTCGATGCTTTTTGGGAATTGCTTTGCGATGGTCAACATAAAATCGTGGTTCATGCCTGCCGAAGCGAAATGGAATTTTGTTATCGCGCGATTCATCGTTTGCCGGCAAAACTGTTTGATGTTCAGGTGGCGGCGGGGTTCCTTTGCCATGATTATCCGTCAGGATACGGAACGCTTTTGGAGCGTTTTCTCAAAATTTCACTTCCCAAAGCCGAATCAAGAACCGTTTGGAATAAACGTCCGCTCACTTCTCTGCAAGTTGAATACGCATTGGGAGATGTCGATCATCTTGAAAAACTGTCGGAAACGCTCCAAACGCAACTTGTCGCCAACAAACGCCTTCATTGGTACACAGAGGAGATGGAACGGATCAAACAATTTCTTCAAACCAGTTTTGAGACACCTCGTTGGCGTTCTCTTCCCAAGATTGCCGGTTTGAAGCCGCGTGAACTGGTGATTCTTCGTGAAGTTTGGTTTTGGCGGGAAAATATTGCCAAGAAACGAAATATGCCGGCTTCACGGGTTTTGCGTGATGATTTGGTGGTGGAGTTAGCTCGACGCGGGACGAGTGATGAAAAACGGATTGCGGCAGTTCGCGGGTTGCAGCGAAGCGATGCGTCCAAGATTTTGCCGGAGATTTCCGCCGCCGTGAGTCGGGCGTTAGCCATGCCGCAAGAGGAATGGCCCCCGCCGTCTGACCGTTATTCTTTTCCGCAATATTCGGTGATATCGCAGATTCTTTACGCGGCACTTTGCTCGATTTGCAAACAGAACACTATTTCGCCGATCTTGGTTGGCGGACCGGGTGATGTTCGGGAGTTGGTTGCTGCCGAACTCGGAACCTTGCCGCCGGAAATCAAACCGCGTCTCTGGGAAGGTTGGCGAGCGGAATTGGTCGGTTCGCTTTTGGACGATCTTCTCAACGGTCGAATAGCAATTCAACTCAAACGGAACAACCCGGAAAATCCGCTCTTCTTCGTCAAAGATTTGACAAATCCGCCTCTTTCTTGATAAGGGTTTCGGATTCGATTTGATATTGCAAGGTTGTTCGGGTTGCCAATGCCGGATCGTGTGTTGCGATGACGAGCATTGCGGTTTCAGCGAGTTGCAGCAACAGATTTCCGATGGATGCGGCGTTGTTCCGGTCAAGATTTCCGGTTGGTTCGTCGGCGAGCAGCAACGGCGGACAATAAACCAACGCCCGTGCAATCGCAACACGTTGCCGTTCCCCACCTGAAAGCTCCGCCGGACGATGTTCCAAACGGTCGGCAAGACCAACTCGTTCCAACAGAGAAATCGCGTGATGACGTTGTTCTTTTGAGATGCGGCGGTTTTCTGCCAGAAACGGCATCAAAACATTTTCTAACGAACTACACTGCGGCAAAAGATGATGTTCCTGAAAAATGAAGCCGATTTGATGTCGCCGAAACGTTGGCAATTCCCTTTCGGAAAGTGACAAAATCTCAACCTGATCGAGTTGTACCGAACCGGAGTTTGCGGGTTCCAGCGTACCAAGAATACTGAGCAGCGTACTTTTTCCCGAACCGCTCGGACCAACAACAGATAAACTCTGACCGGTTTTTAATTCAAACGAACAATTGCGAAGAATCGGCAATCTGCCGGAACGAATCGGATATTCTTTACAAATCTGCGAAACAAGAAGAAACATGTTAATAGTGGAGAGTGGGGAGTGGAGAGTGGGAAGTGAAAAATAAACAAAGGGAAGAATTTGTTTGTTGGTTACTCCCCACTTCCCACTATTACTAAATATTTTCGATAACTAAAGAATGTTCATTGAGAAAAGCGAGTAGTTCTTCGCGATTGAAGACGGTTCCTGTTGTACTGACACTTCGGACGCAACTTGCTCCGGCGGCACTTCCCCACCGCAGAGCGTCACGGAAATCAAGCCCTTCATGCAACGCCGCAATCAAACCGGCACAAAACGCATCGCCCGCTCCCGAACCACTGACATAATCCGTCGGATAAACTCCGGTACGGAATTGTTCCGCCGTACCAAAATAAAGCGTTCCGCCTTCACCTTGCGTAATGAGAACGGTCTCGGCTCCCGCATCAAGAAACGTCTTCGCTTGATCGTAAGGATCACGGCAATCCGTAATCTTTTCGCCTTCGTGTTCGTTGGGCATGAAAAGATCAACGTAAGGCAATATCGGTTCCAAAATTTCCCAATACGGACGATGACCGTTGAGAACAACATCCATAACCGTTGTCCAACCATGTTTCCGTGCCGTATCAAGAAATTCGACCGTACGTTCGTTTTCCAAACCCCGCAACATGAAAAAACCGCCAAGATATAATATTTTTCGGTTGGAATGGGAATTTGCCCGGATGTGACGAAAAAGATCGTCATTGAAAACAAACAAGTCGTTTGCTCCGGTTGTACAGACAAACCGCCGGTCTTGATCGTGAACATTGATGTGCATTGCGGTTCCGGGGCAATGTCCGGGAAACTGTTGCAAGAATCCGGTGTCGATACCGGGAACCGACAAAGCACGGACAATGAATTCGCTTAATGCGTCATCGCCAACGCCGCCAGCCAACGTGACCGGAACACCAAGCCGCGCTAAATCAAACGCCACATTGGAAGCACAACCGCCAAGATTCAATTCGATTTTGTCTGTTGTTACCAGTTCTCCTTCCTCTGGAAGATGGCTGATGGGCCAACAAGCAATATCAGCAAATAAAATTCCACAACAAAGGCAAGTCATAATTAATAATGAATCAATAAAAAGTTGTTGACAATTGACAGTAACACCAATTACGCTTGAAAACCTTGAAAATACCAAAACAGATTTGTATCCTCAAAAAAACAACTCCACCTTTTGAAAATGCCCCATTATTGTTCTCTTGTTTCATAAAAACTTCCGGTTCCGTATCCTGTTTTAAGTCGTTCACGGTGACTTGCGGCACGGGAACACCGTCCCAACATTTCCCTTACCAAATATATTTGTTACTATTATAAGGAAACGGCACTAACCTATTGATTATAAACAGGTTATGAATCAACTCGGCGCAAAACTCCTTTAAATTTTACTTTAAAGCGTCAGCAAATTCGTCCAGTGATTGACATATTGCCGCATGGACATTCAGAGATTCCAATGCTATTGGGTCGGACATATCACGAATTGTTGCCTCAATCTCTTCAGGAATTTTTTTAAATTTTCCTCGTAATACCGCCAAGACAGCATTTCGCCATGCTTCCGCTTTGCCTTCCGCTTTACCTTCGGCAATACCTTCGGCATATAATGCTTCGATAACAGACGTTGACATAGTAACAACTCCTTCTTTTTCGGTTTGTTTGATAACGTTCTTAAAATCTTCTGGAAGAAAATGTTTCGCGCTGGTGGTGGCGTAATACACGGCATCTTGCCATTCTTTTTGCGATTCCGGTAAGTGCATTGTCGACCGCAACTTCCGATAAATCTCCAACAGTTTTTCGGCAACACCTTCTTTGTAAAAAACCGCTTG
>JAISQH010000398.1 GCA_031274385.1 Planctomycetaceae bacterium
AGACTAACCACGAAACACACGAAATTTCACGAAAAATATAATTGCTGTAAATCGTTTATAATAAAAATTTATAACAAAAATTCTTTCGTGTTTTTTTGTGTTTTTCGTGGTTAAAAAAGAATTTTTAGAAGTTGCCTCAAAATAAACTCGATTTTAACTCGAACCAGAACCCGAAATTATGTCACTGAATGTTTACGAAGGGTTGTTTATTTTCGACTCCGATCTTTACGCTAAGGGACCTGACGATGTTTCAGGACAGGTAACCCGTATTATCGAACAGTTCGGCGGCGAAGTTCTTCTCAGTCGGCTTTGGGATGAACGGAAATTGGCTTATCCGATCAAGGGGCATCGCCGAGGAACTTATTGGCTTGCCTATCTTAAGATTGATTCGCTCAAGGTTAAGGAATTGACTCGTCAATTTCAATTGAGTGATAGTGTGATCCGGTTCCTTTTTCTGCATGTTGATCCGCGTTTGGTTGAAACGCTGGTTGAACATGCCCGCGCCGGGCATCTTCACGCCGGAGAACAACAGGTTGCCGAAGAAACTCAAACTCCAACCGAGACCGTTTCCTTGTCGGAAAACGAAAATATCGAGGAAACAATTGATGTTCCTGATGAAGTCAAAGTTTAAACTGATTTTATACTGATCGGCTTGTTTTAGACAATAAATTCCGAACTGCCGGAGCGAAACGTTGTTTTTTCGTGAACCGGCGGTGAACTTAGGAATTTCAATTGACAATAGGGAATTTCTAAAAATCGAGATTAACCACGAAACACACGAAATTTCACGAAAAATACAATTGTAGTCAATCGTTTGTAATAAAAAAGTGATAACAAAAATTCTTTTGTGTTTTTCGTGGTTAAAAAAGAGTTTTTAGAAGTTGCCAATAGTAAATAGTAATGCGTTTTCTATCTTGTTTCATTTTTCGGAGAATTAATTTATGGCAAGTTTCAATAGGGTAATATTGCTTGGAAATTTGACACGAACTCCCGAATTGCGTCATATTCCGGCGGGAACTGCCGTAACCGATATTGGTTTGGCGGTCAATGATCGACGAAAAAATATGGCGGGCGAGTGGGTTGACGAAGTGACATTTGTTGACATTACATTGTGGGGTCGGACAGCAGAAATCGCTGCCGAATACCTTACCAAAGGATCGCCGGTTCTGATTGAAGGACGTTTGAAACTGGATACTTGGGAGGCGGATGGTCAAAAACGTTCGAAATTGAAGGTGATTGGAGAAAAGATGTCGCTTTTGAGCAGCGGAGGAAACCGGAACGAAGATGGTTCTTATTCCCGACCTGCTCCGTCGGCACCTTCCCGTCCTCAGCAAACGCAAGCAGCAACACAGGATTATTACGACGTTCCGCCCGAAGGCGATGACGTTCCGTTTTGAAATTGAATGATTGAAAGCCGCTCCGTATTGGGGCGTGAAAACAAACCCTTTTCGCTGCCCTATTGGGAGCGTGGAAATTTTTGTGACAGCCATGACAGTTCTTAGAGACAAACGAGCCCGTTGTCAACGTCGGTCAAGTAAACGCCTACCGCAGGGTAAAAGCGGCGGTGTTCAATTGTTGTTGATTCAAACGATTGATCCGCTTGGGAAACAGGGCGATATTGTTGAGGTCAAACCCGGTTATGCCAACAATTATTTGATTCCGCAAGGTTTGGCAACGATTGCGACCGATCACCATAAACGGATGGTTGGGAAACACAAAGCGAAGTTAGCCGAAATTCAGAAAAAGCGATTGGTTGGATTGCAGTCTTTGGCGGACGAAATTCGCACCAAACGGGTTTCTATTGAAGCGAATGCCAACGAAGAAGGACATCTTTACGGTTCGGTTGGACCGGATGAAATCGTCAAGGCTTTGCGTGGTGAGGGCATTGTGTTGACGCCGGATCAGGTTCGTCTTTCCGGTCCGATTAAGGAATTGGCTCTGTACACGGTTCGGATTTATCTCGGTCACGGCATCGAAAGCGAACTGAAAGTTTGGGTCGTTCCTACCGTCGCCGAAAAATAAAACCAATTTATTATAACGCGACTAAAATTTAGGGAACTTCTAAAAACCGAAACGAACCACGAAACACACGAAAATTTCACGAAAAATACAATTCTTGTAAATCATTTATAGTAAAAAAATGATAACAAAATTTTTTCGTGTTTTTTTGTGTGTTTCGTGGTTAAAAAAGAGTTTTTAGAAGTTGCTTTCAATAAAATGATTCATTTTTATTGTAGGGCAATCCCTTGCGGTTGCCCCGCGAATGATTACCAACCAATTCAGGGCGACCGCAAATTCAGGGGCGACCACAAGGGTCGCCCCTACGGGTAAATGGTTCCATTAATTTGTTAATGGGTTCGTTTTATTGTAGGGGCAATCCCTTGCGGTTGCCCCGCGAATGATCACCAACCAATTAAGGGCGACCACCAATTCAGGGGCGACCGCAAATTCAGGGGCGCCCGCAAATTCAGGGGCGACCGCAAGGGTCGCCCCTACGGGTAAATCGTTTTAACAAGTTGTATCGGAAAACGATGTTTTTTATTGAATTATTCAATTATTTAATTTTATGAGCCAACCATCGACTTGGACGAAAACGATTGTCGCTTCTATGACCAGTTATATTGATGCCGGTTCTATTGTTGCCGGTGCGGCGGGTCTCACACTTTGGCAAATGTATCTCGGCATGGAAAATTGGCAGATCGGGCTGCTCGGCGCATGCAGTTCCAATGCCCTCTCCGCTGCCATCGGTGCACTCATCGGCGGACGAATCTGCGATTTGTACGGACGTAAACTTGTCTATACTTATGACTTACTGTTTTATATTGCCGGTATGTTGCTCATCGTTTTCGGTGTCAGTTATCCGATGCTGCTCATTGGTTATATCATTGTGGGATTTTCTGTTGGTGCCGATGTTGCCGCTTCGTGGACGCTGATTGCCGAAAACGCTCCCGCCGAAAACCGGGCAAGACATTGCGGAACCGCTCAACTAATGTGGGCGTTAGGTCCCGCCGTTGTGCTGTTTCTTTCGGCAATTTTATCCTTTGCACTAAGTGATCCTGAAAAAAATAAACAAGTTGATGCATTAACAGCACAAATTACGGCATTAACAAAACAAATTGAAACGGAATCAATTCCATCATTAGAAGCCGACTTAACCAAAGCCAAAGCCGAAGCCGAAAAAGCCGCCATTGTCAAGGAATTAGCACCGAAGTACCTGCTCGGCAACCGCCTTGTGTTCGGACATCTTGTTGTCATCGCCTTCCTCGTTTGGCTCATGCGTTTGCGAATGCCGGAGTCGGAGGAATGGAAATCGAACAAGGAAAAAGAAAAAGAACTGATTGCCGCAGGTGTTTGGAAAAAAACAAGTTATTGGGACTTATTTACCAATCCGGTCAATATGCGAGGAATCCTGTTGCTTATCGGCGTGTACATGATTTGGAACCTGGCGGCGGGAACAGGCGGCGGCTTGATGCCGTACATTTATGTAAAGGTAGGCGGAGTCAGTACCACTGTCTCACAAGCATTGACGGCTCTGATTTTCGGAACATCGGTTTTTGCAACGCTGTTTATTTTTATGGCGTTTGCCGATAAATACAGCCGGCGGCTGATTTATTGTATCGTCGCTTGTTTGTACATCGTTGCATGGGGATTGTTGCTTTTACCGAAAGAATATCTTGGCTTAGGCATTTTTGCATTGGCTTCGATTTTAATGGGTATCAATAACGGCAGCGGGCAACAGGCGTTTTATCAAATGTGGGGAGCGGAAATGTTTCCGGCACGTTATCGGGCTGCGGCACAAGGTTTTTCATTTTTCACTGCCCGATTTTGTTTGAGTATCTGGCTTTACATTGCGCCGTTCATCATCGGCAAAAACGGCGAAGGAATGGCAATTGCGGCAGGTATTTTGGTAACGTTCGCAACTATCAGTATGCTCATCGGAACAATCTTTTGTCCAAACACCGCCGGAAAAACGCTGGAACAAATCGAAGAAGAAAGATACGGAATCGTTAAAAGTTAAAAGTTAATGGTTAAGGAACAGTACGCTAATAAAGTATTCTTTCAATTGGCAGTTGTGAAGTTGAATTTTTTTGTACAAAATAACTCCGTAGGAGTTGACTTTGGATAACCCCGTGCAAACGGAACGCAGCATGGGAAAAGGGACACTCACTCTTCCGAACTCTGAAAGAGTTCAATTCATTTGTTCAATGGGTTTGTTTTCATTGCTATTTTCGACTTCATTTTCATTAATGATTTTATTGAACCATTTACCCGTAAGGGCGCCCCTTGCGGTCGCCCTGAATTGGTGATGGTTCGGGGCAACCGCAAGGGATTGCCCCTACAATAAAAACAAACGTTTTTATTTCCAACCTTTTTGTTCATTTCGTTGTTTCGTTCTTTTCGTTTCTCAAAAAAAGAAAAGGAAAAACCGAATTTGATTGTGGAGTGAGTATAACCCCAGACATCAAAATTGAACTCCTACGGAGTTCCGGTAAGTTCGGGATATATTGATACATTTACCCCGTGCTGCGCAAGTTTGCACGAGGTTATCCAAATGGAACTCCTTCGGAGTTATTTTACGGAATTGTTTTACGGAATAATTGTAACTGTCTCTTTTGTTTTAAGGATTGCGCGCAAAGACGCAAAGACATTCAAGGTTAGTTTTAACTTGTTCTGTTTTTGATGGTATTCATTATTTTACTCAAGGAAGTTTTCTATCACTTCATATTACAAAAATATCAATTGAATTTTTCGTGAAATTTCGTGTT
>JAISQH010000409.1 GCA_031274385.1 Planctomycetaceae bacterium
AACGATCCGGCAGTTCGGTTTTACGTGTTGCAATCGGAACCAACGCCGGTTCTTATTCAAGGGTTGCAACGGCTTGTTCCGACCGCAATGATTACGCCGGACAAAGACGCCAAGCAAATTATGGTGATTGCGAAACCCGACGAACAAAAGATTATCGAAACAAATGTCAAGGCGATTATTGCAACATTCACGGCTCCCGAAGAACCGATGCTGTTCATTTATCCGGCAACACAGGATCAGCGCGACCGGCTTGAAGCGTTTATCAAAACGGCGGCACGGGATTTGAAAGGCGTTGCTGTTGTTCCTGATAAATCGCCCAATCAAATTTCCGTTTGGGCAAAACCGTCGGAACATCAACTTATTGCAACGATTTTGAAACAGATGGAAGACAACAAGGCAAACGAACCAATCCGGCAACTTAAAGTTTTTCAAATGTCCATCGGCGATATGACCACCGCTCAGGAAATTCTGAAAATCTCGCATCCTGCTGCGACGTTGTTTTCCGATAAACAAGGCAATCGCCTGCTCGTTTGGGCAACGCCGGAGGAACTTGAAAAAGTAACGCAAACGCTTACCGTGCAAGGCAATCTTGACAGCCGTCAAATGCTTGCTTATCCGGTTGCCGGAGTGAAACCGGAAACGTTGGTCAAAGTCATTCAAGACGTGTTTCAAGGACTGAAAATCACGCCGGAACCGCAAAGCCGCCGGATTCTTGTTTGGGCAACGCCGGAAGAACATGTTAAAGTTGCAGAAATCGTCGAGCAGGCAAACAAAGAATCCGAACCGGATTCGGAACTTGCCGAAAAATTTGTTGCGTATTCCGCAGCGAATCTTGATGCCAAAATGATTACCGGTTTGTTCAAAGCGATGATTCCCGACGCCGATGTTTATGCTGACCCGACGGCGGAGAAAATTACAGTCCGAGCAAGAACTCGTGAACATATTCGTATCAAAGAATTATTCGAACAACTTCGGGAAAGGGACGCCCAATTTCGTCCGGTTTTGGTTGTTTATCCTATTGGCGATACTGATCCGGTGATGATCGAAGCAATGCTCCGCAGCCAACTCAAAGACGCCGAATCCATGTCTTCCGACGATCTTATTCAACGACTCGGCTATTCTTATTATTATGAAAGAATGCCTTGGTATCGTAGCTACAACCGGCAAACGGTGAAAAAAACCGGTTATTTCAAAGTCGATCCGCAAACGCAATCGGCGTACGTTTTTGTCAACGGCGATGACCAAAAGGAAGTTGCCGAAGCGATTAAACAAATTGTTGCCGTCGGAAATCAGGAAGGCGTTAAACCGGTTGTGAAACGGTATTCATTGGACGAAATGAGTTTTTATGACATTTACGAATTATTGTATCAAGTTGCTCCGTCCGCCCGGTTTCAAACGATTTATACGTACACTCCCGGTGTACAACAACAAGGATGGTATAGTTATGCAACAAACTACCGTGATTTCCTTGCTTATACACGGGAAAGCGAACACGAAAAAATTGAAATACTTGTACGGGAAATGAATGACCGTGCCGGAGCCGGCAAAAAGGAATTGCTTTCCGTTACGTTGACGGAAGGTTCCAAGTACAGCCGTGAACAAATGATCGAAACGATTCGGAAACTTTATCCCGACATTAGCCCGATGCCGGGCGGAATACCGAACCAAATTCTCGTTTGGGCTCCGAAACATAAATTGGAACGGGTTCAGCAGATTGTTGACGAAGCGTGTCAACCGCTTGCCGAAGGACAGGAAACGGTGGTCAAATCTTATCCGTTGCAATATATCAGTGTTGAAGACGCAACAGCGTGGCTCAAAGCGGTTTGTCCGAATGCGTCGTTTAATCCGTCTCAAACGCCAGCAACGCCAGCAACAGCGTCAGCGCGTCAACGGGTTCCGCGTCCTGACGGAACGAAAATTCTTGTCGTTATTGCAACGCCGTTGGAACACGCCGAAATAACAAAGGCAATTTCAGAACTGGACAAAGATTTACCCGTAACACATAAAATGGTTCCGCGATTTTATGCGGTGGATGATTTTCCTGCAACGGTTTTTTCTGCGCTTTATAGTTCGTTAAGTCGGGCGTTTCCGAACAATGTTTTTACACCGTCCGCCGAACGGCAAACGATTATGGCGGTTGCGGTGGAAGACGATCAACAAAAGATTGCGGACTTCATCAAAGCGTATCGGGACGATGTCCAACGCAAAAAACCGTCACTGGAAGTCTATGCTTTGAAGCGGCAAAATTTTTATCGGGTTTATACATTGATCAACCGTGTTGCTCCGTCGGCGTTGATTTTTCCCGGTTCAAAGCCGGAGCAAATCGCCGTTTGGGGAACGCCGAAAGAACATCTTGATGTTTCAACCGCATTGACCAAACTGGAAACAGCGGCAAGCGAAATTGAGAACCAAAACTTAAAAATTTACAAAGTCGGTGCGAAAAAAGCAACAACAGCGCGGCAACTTTTAACGTATCAATTTCCCGGTGCGTTGATATTTGAAATCAGTCAGGACGAAATTATTGCTTGGGCGGGAGCCGCTGATCATGAATCTATTGCCAAGATGCTTGAAACGGTTGCCGAAGCGTTCCCGGAATCGGTTCTCAAAACTTATTATTTCAAAAATGTTCCGCTTGGCGAAGGTTACACGATTTTGAATCAGATGTATTATGGTCGTGCGGCGTTGACGGTGCGTGCGAGTACCGGCGATTTATTGGTTCATGCGCCGCCGGAGATTCAGGCGAAAGTGGCGGCAAGCATCGCCGAATTTGATATTCCGCGTCCTGCGGAAACGGAAGCGATGCCGGTGGCGTACGATTTGAGCGATATTCCGGTAACAGCAATTACTTACGCCGCAACATCAATTCGACAGGCGTTGGGAACGCAGGTTATTGTTTTGCCGAGTAGTGTGCCGGGACAATTAATTGTTTGGGGAAAACTTGCCGATCAGCAAAAGGTGAAAGCCATGGTTGATCAAATGCTTCTCGAACGCCCGGAAACAACTTCCAAAATGCAAACGTACACAATTTATCGCGGAACGGCGCGGAGTGTTGAACCGATTTTGTTGCGCATTGTTCCGAATGCCCGATTCGGTTACGGAATTAATCCGAATCAACTTCTCGCTTGGGCAAAAGAAGCGGATCATGTGAAAATTAAGGACGCTGTTGACAAATTGAACGAGACTGATCCCGATGTCAAAATTGAGGCCTATTCGCTCAAAAACATTTATATGACAACAGCGCGGACATTACTGACGAGTGTTATTTCGGATCAGGGGTTGGATGTGAAAACGTATTACGATTATTACGGTAATCAGTTAATTGTTCAGGCAAAGCCGGAAGCACAAAAAACGATTCGTGATTTGCTTGAAAAATTACGTACCGAAGACCGTGAACTTGCCGTGTTCACGTTGGAAGTTCTTGATCCGATAACGGTTGATACGGCGATTAACGCTTTGTTCCTTGACGAACCATACAATACGACGCCGGGTGTTGGAATTGATCAAAACGCCAACATTATTTTTGTACAAGGAACGAAAGCGCAACTTGATAAGACGCGGAAAATGCTTATTGAAATGGGTGAACCGCTCAAACCGGTTTATGAACCGTCTCCTTCCGATCCGGGAGCGGCGTCTCCGAACACTCCAACAACAAGTGCGGCGTTGCCGAATTCCGCAACACATAGTCAAATCCGCGTCATTCAATTAAAAGGCGATGCTTCGGCGACGATTCGGGAGTTGGAAAAACTTTGGCCCCAGTACCAACAAAATCGGTTACGGGTCATTCGTCAGGACGAGCCGTTGATTCAGAAAAAAGACGAAGAACCGCCCAAGCCGACATCGTGGAATCAGCCGGCGGGTTTCTTTTCGATGAATGATCCGGCAGAACAAGCATTAACTGAGCAAGTTGTTACTGAAAAAGAAGAACTTGTTACCGAAAAAGAAAAACCATCGACCAAAAAATTGACCGAACCATTGACTAAAAAAATTGCCGAACCATTGACCGAACCATTGACCGAACAACCGGCGAAAAAGATTTTTGAAACACCGGGACTTGAAGCGTTACGAAATCAAGTTGCGGAAAAGGTACAGGAAGCGGCGCCGAATGTTTATGTGATTGTGAACGAGGACGGTTCGTTGACGGTAACATCGCATGACGACGGAGCGCTTGATCAGTTGGAACGGCTTATCAAACGCATTGACGACCGGGTTGTTTTTGAAGGGCGTGATTACACGATCTATTCGGTACGAAATATCAGTGCGTTGGTGGTTTCGATGAAACTCCAATTGATTCTTCGGGAGCGGCTTGCCGGTCGGCAGCAGCGTTTTAGTACAACGCTTGAATCGCGGTTTCAACCGCCGCGATTGGAGATTACGGCGGACGAATCGACGAATACGATTTACGTACGCGGTGCGAAGGCGGAACGCACGGAGGTTGCCAATTTGATTGCGATGCTTGACGTTTCGGAACTTCCCGGCGAACGGGCTGTACGTAAACCGTTTAAGGTTCCGATCAAAAACACGCAGGCATTCCGTGTTGTGCGACAGATTCTCAATGTGTACCAACAAAAGATGATGTCTATTCGTTTGCCCGGCGGCGTTTATCCGCGGGTAGCGGTGGATAATGTTACTAATTCTGTTGAGATTATTGCGCCGGAGCCGTTGGCAACGGAGCTCAAGGAATACGCGGAGGAAATTGACCGGATGACGGTGGAAGAGCCGGCGCGTAAGATTCACGTCATTTCGCTGAAGGTCAAGTCAACAGTCATTCAAAACGCGATTCAGAAAATCCAACAATCCTCCGCAAACGGTTTGTATCCTTATGCCGCACCAATGCCTGCCCAGCCAATGCCGTATTATCCGCGCTGATAAAGATGATCCGCACCAGTTGAAACGGTAAGTATTTTGCAAGGCGATTTGTTGTTTCGTAATTTTCGGTTCTCAAAAAGTAACTGTCTCTTTTGTTTTAAGGCTTGCGCGCAAAGACGCAAAGAAATTCAAGGTTAGTTTTAACTTGTTCTTTTTTTGATGGTATTCATTATTTTACTCAAGGAAATTTTCTATAACTTCATATTACAAAAATATAAATTGAATTTTTCGTGAAATTTCGTGTTTTTCTTGGTAGAATCCTCGTTTTTCATTTTTAAAAATCCTCTAAAACGAAAAAATCGCCGCAATTAAATTGATAATTGGATACGATAAAGA
>JAISQH010000428.1 GCA_031274385.1 Planctomycetaceae bacterium
CTTTCGGAAAAGGGATATGATTATCAGGAACTGAAGAGCGCCCTGTTTAATGCGCTTGATCATATAGAGAAAAATATGAAAGCGAAAGAACGGGTGAAGGGAAAACGTGTGTTTATCGGAGAATACGGTTTTCCGCAGTCGTTGGGCTATGATGCCGACAAGCAGGCATACTGCGCCTTGAATGTGATGAAAGCCGGCATGGAGTGGGGATGTCCGTTTGTGCTGTATTGGGAAATATACGACAACGAAGGTCGCGGATACTGGATGATTGATAAAAATAATGTGGAACTGCCGGTGTATAAAGCGCATCAGGCATTTTATGAGGAGATGAAAGAATATGTACGGGCGCATATTGAATCGGAGGGACATGTTCCGGCGACGGAGGAATTTCGGGAGCAGGCTATCCGCATTATATCCGCACAGCAGGACAAAGTAAAAAACATCAATTGCATGTCCGGCAGGCTGAAGCCATGATTCAAAACGAACCGAAAAAATCAATTACCGAAATCGCAATGCAATGCGGATTCACAACCAGTCAGTATTTCGCAACCGTTTTCAAAAAATAGACTGGAAAAACCCCGTCCGAATACAAAAACAGCCTCCCGCAACAAAAACCGGAAAATGACTTAGGCATCATACGCCAATAACATCACCTAAAATGCCATTGCCCATTGCAACGATGCCATCTTTTTTATACTTGCGATTTCGCTTCTTGGTTTTGATCTTTTTAATCAATCAATCAATTGATCAATGATGGAACGGTAAAGTAAAATCAATTTTAGTCTCGTAGCGACGACATTATCGAATAAAATCTCTTTCCGCCAATTCCATGCCCATCTTTTTGATGATGCCGTCGCTGCGCGACTAGGGAAAACAAAAATAGACAGTTACCAAAGAATCAATCGTTTCGGGGGCAAGCCCCCGTCGCTAACACTGCACGGGACGCCTGGCTATTATTAAAACAAAACGTTACAGAGTCATTATTGAATTGACGGACTGACAGGATTCCGTTAAACAATTTACCATGAAGCCGGAAATTTTTCGTTACTTCTATTTCATGCTTTTCAAACGTTTCAGATATTTCAGGCGTTTCAAAAATTTCATACGTTCCCGAATCAAGCCGCCGGACAAAACCGCGATTTTGACTGACCGGACCTTCGTAATCAAGATAATCCCGCCGATGATCCGGTAACTTTTTTACACGGCACTCAAACGAATGAAGTGGCAACGGCTGCGGCGGAACTGCCCAAGTCGTGAGTGCGGGTTCCGTTTCAAGCATCAAATCCCAATGATCACCGTCGGGATGTTCATGTAACAAAACAACAAATCGGCGTAACATCATCTCATTGGGTCTATTTTTTTCGGAATTTCAGCACAATAAATTCAGCCGCCCTTCCGGTATTCCGCACTGCATTGATCGGTTTCCCAAAACGTAACCGATTGAACAGGAAAACCAAATTCTTCCGCCTTTTCAAATAAAAGCCGGGCAACATTTTCTGCGGTCGGTTGATTTTGTAAAAGAAAGACCGGCTCATTCATTTTATTTAATGTTTCAACAAGCGGATCATTGTTTTCCAAAAGCATCCGGTGATCGAGATGATCGTCAATCCATTGCCCGATGGTCTTTTTTTGTTCTGTAAAATCGAGAACCATTCCCTGTTCATTCAGACGATTGCTTTCCAGTACAATCCGAACACGGGCGTTGTGACCATGAGGATGCGCACATTTTCCGCCGTGATTCAGCAGACGATGACCATAACAGAACGTAAATTCCCGTGAAATCGTGAACATAATGGCTTTATCAAATTCCGAAGCAATAATTGCTCAAAGGCATTTTAGCATTTTAATTTTATTCTTCACCGCAAAGGCACAAAAAAGTCACGAAAATAGATTCAAGAGAATTTATGAAATTAAAAATGAAATTAAAGGCAACTTCTAAAAACTCTTTTTTAACCACGAAAAACTCAAAAAACACGAAAGGATTTTTTGTTGTCATTTTTTTACGATAACAAGTTATAGTAATTGTATTTTTCGTGAGTCTATCCGTAATCAAAATTTTCACTGATATATTACAAAATTTGTGAACGGTTTTTAGTGTTTGAAATGGCGTCGTCCGGTGAAGATCATTGGAATACCGTGTTTATTACATGCTTCGATGACAGCGGCGTCGTTACGGGAACCGCCGGGTTGGATCACGGCGCGGATTCCGTGTTGTGCCGCGATGTCAATGGAATCGGGAAACGGAAAAAAAGCGTCACTGCCTAACACGCTTCCTTGAATTCGGTT
Source organism: Planctomycetaceae bacterium (assembly GCA_031274385.1). GTDB lineage: Bacteria > Planctomycetota > Planctomycetia > Pirellulales > Thermoguttaceae > WRKP01. The sequence continues at coordinate 2,287 of JAISQH010000428.1, forward strand.
ACCGGCTTTTTTGATTGCAATTTCAACAGAATCAACGCGGCTCATTTGTCCTGCACCGGTTCCAAGAAGCATTTCATCTTTTGCCAAAACAATAGCATTGGATTTGACATGCCGGACGATTTCCCAAGCGAATCGAATATCGTTCATTATTTCCGGTTCCGGTTTTTTTTCTGTAACGGTTGTCCATTGATCTTCCGGGTCGGGTTGGGTATCTGTTTCCTGAAGCAGCGCACCGCCTTCGAGTGAACGAAGTATCCAACGGGCTGGTTTGAGGTCAAGTGCTCCGACATGGAGTAATCGGACATTTTTTCCCCATTTCGGTTTTGTTGTTAAGATTTCAACGGCGTCTGCATCGAATGCCGGAGCAACAATGGCTTCGACAAAAAGTCCCGGAGTTACTAAAATCTCTGCGGAGGGAGCATCAACCGTTCGATTAAATCCGAGAACCGAACCGAATGCACTCAGCGGATCGCCTGCCATTGCCTTGCGAACCGCATCGACAATTTGTTGCGCCGCAGCACAACCACAGGGATTATTATGTTTAATCACAGAAACAGCCGGTTTTTCAAATGACCGGACAATTGCCAACGCCGCATCGAGATCGAGAAGATTATTGTACGAAAGTTCTTTCCCGTTTAGTTGCCGTGCTGCGACCACGTTGGCGACTTTTGATCGGGGATCAACATAAACGGCAGCCTGCTGATGGGGGTTTTCGCCGTACCGCAACACATCATTTCGTTGGAGTTTCAGCGTCAATGTGGTCGGAAAATCTTCACCTTCGAGCCGTTCGTTGAAAAAACGTGAGATGGCGGTGTCATAATTTCCGGTCATAGTAAAAGCGTCACGAGCCAAGCTTTGCCGGAGTTGGAGGGTTGTTCTGCCTGTTTTTTGAATCTGTTCCAAAACGTTGGAATATTGCTCCTGATCGGTGACAACTGTTACAAACTGATGATTTTTTGCAGCAGCGCGAATCATTGTCGGACCGCCGATATCGATATTTTCGATGGCTTCTTCTTCGGTCACGCCCTCCCGTGCGATGGTTGCTTCGAAGGGGTAAAGATTGACGACAACGAGTTCGAAGGTCTGGATATTATTTTCGGCTAAGGCGTTCATATCGCCCAGATTGTCGCGCCGGCAGAGGATACCGCCATGAACTTTCGGATGCAATGTTTTGAGCCGTCCGCCCATCATTTCGGGAAAACCCGTATAATCGGCAATATCATGTACCGGAACGCCTTCTTTTTCGAGGTGGGATTTTGTACCGCCGGTACTGTAAATTTCGACTCCGGCGGCGGTTAAACCTTTGGCAAACGCGGAGAGTCCCATCTTGTCGCTGACACTAATCAATGCTCGTGTGATTTTCGGAGATTCCATATTGACCTTTGAAAACGTTAAAAGGAAAAATTAAACAAAACCGCCTCTCATTTTCCCATCTCGCAAAAAAATGTCAAGAAGATGACAAAGAAAGAACCTCGTCGAACCGCAACATTCAAAATGGTTCTTTATCCTAATTTATTGCACATTTATTGCGCAAAAAGGCACGAAGAACACGAAGGATTTTCGAGGAGGATTCCTTTTCAAGTTTGCGCGCAAAGACCAAAGAAGATTATCAGTACCTGTCTATTTTGTTTTTCAAGATTGCGCGCAAAGACGCAAAGAAATTCAAGGTTGGTTTTAACTTGTTCTATTTTTGACTATGTTTATTATTTTATTCAAAGAAGATTTCTATA
>JAISQH010000429.1 GCA_031274385.1 Planctomycetaceae bacterium
AAGCCCCGCCAACCGCAATACCGCCGAGAAACCGGAAAAACAAGAACGAATACCAATTCCATGGAGTTGCCAACCAACCGTTGAGATCGGGCAATGCGCTTCCGACTGCTGAAATGAAATAGAAAACTGCCAACACGAGGAGAGTTGGTTTCCGTCCCCAATAATTGGAGGGCAATTGAGCGGTTCCGGCGCCGAGAATGGTTCCGAAGAGAGCGCTGGCAACAGTGAAGCCCAGCCACCAGTCATCGAGTTGAAAAACGGTTTTCAACGAGTCCACTGTTCCTGAAATAACTGCCGTATCGAACCCGAAAAGCAAACCTCCCAACGCCGCAATAAAAGCACTACGAATAACCAATGATGATCGCATAAAATTTATCTCATTCTCATTGTTGAAATCGACTCAATTTGTAAATTCCGGTTCCAATGTTGTGAACGGTTACAGCAAAAGAAACAGTGTAGCGTTTTCCATGACTCAAAACAACCTGCCCTGCCAACCGGTCAACTGCAAAGTTTAAGATAAGTTTCGCACAAACACAAAGAATGAATTGAACCTTTTTCCAAAACCAATTGATAAAAAAATAAAAAAATCATCGGTCAAGTGCAAGCGAATTCCGAACGACCAAGGACAACTTTCTTGCACTTCATCGTTCGGATTTCGCTCGCACTTGACCTATAAAATACTTAAATTGCCCCAAAATGCCCGTCATGGCGCGTTAGCCCTGTAGCAGAACGGCGATCCAACGTGTTTTCTGATCATTTTGTAATACGATTTTCAGAACCATTGTCAGGGGTGCCGACAAAAACATTCCGATAGGACCGAGCATCCATCCCCAAAAAATCAAGGAAAGAAGAACAACAAGACTCGAAATGCCAAGCCCTTCCTCAAGATAACGCGGCTCCACTCCATAACCAAACGCCGTATTCACCACGACCAGCCAAATAGTAACAACAACAGCCATTGTCGCTCCCTGATCAACCAATGCAAGCAAAACCGGTGGAACCGACGCAATAATCTGACCAATATTCGGAATGTAATTGAGAAAAAACATCAGAATTCCCCAAAGAAGCGCATACTCAACTCCAAGAAACCAAAGACCAATTGAAGTAACAAAACCCGTCAACAAATTAATGATTGTTTTAATCTTCATGTAATTCCAAGTATCAGCGGCGATTTTTCTAAAATAATCGTTCGACAAATCGCGACCGCCGAACGCTTCCCGTACTTTTTCCGGCAACCGGGCGGCTTCGATCAGCATGAAAATAACCATGACAACAATCAATGATGAAACAGTTGCAATATTCAAAAGTTCCCTGACGCCAAGATGAACATAACCAATAAGCGTATCCAAATGAACAACGCTGAAAAGTGAAAAACGTTCACGCGGTAAGATTGTTTTTGTTTCCGTTTCTATTTGTGCTGTCTCTGTTGGTTCTTCCCGAAGCATCTGAATTTTGGGTTCTAAAATTTTCGGAGCGGACTCTTCTATTTGATCGAATTTCCGAATGGTGTCATTGATCCAATTATCGAGTTGTGTGATTCCGGCGGTTGCTTTTTCCCGATAAACCGGCAACCGGTTGGCAAAGTCGGTCAGCGAATGACTCAGAATCCACACAATACCGATTCCGCACAGAAAAACAAACAACGACAGAACGAGCAACGATGCCCAATCAGAAAGCCCTTTTTGTTTCAGCCAACGGAGCGGCGGCAACAGAACCAGTGCAAAAAAGACCGCCAGAAAAAAAGGCGCGGCAAGTGATTGCGCCGCCTTGAGACCGGCAAGAATCACAACGATTGACGCGGAAACAATCAGAAATTTTGTACCGATTCCATTCGATTGATTCGTATTCATTTGAGTACATCTAATAGGAGTTAAAGAGGAATTGTCCGGGTCTTTTTGTTTTCAATTTCAATGATTTATTTTCCTCAATGCGGTCTCATCCATACGGATAATCTCTTTCCGGTTTTCTTCGGTCTGATATCGTTCGTAACGTTTTTCTTTAAGTTTCTCAACGATTTTGAGTTCTTTATGAGCCTCCATCACAGCAATACGGCGGCGTTCGATTTCTTCATCAATTTGCCGAAGATGCCCTTGCACCACATCCATTTGAGCGTTAATGTACATTTCATGCCGCCGGAGACCGAGTAAAAATTCAATATCAATAGCTCCAGCCGTCATTCGTTGCCGTCCTGCCGCAACATTTTCGGAAAGTTCCTGTTCAAGTTCCTGTTTCTTTTCCTCCGCAATCCGACGCGCTTCGTAAGCCTTTGCAAGTTCACCTTGCTTCTCCTTCAGAACGTTGTCACGAATCGTAATCAACGGTTCAAGCCGAAATTGAAAAGGCATCCGATTCCTCCGTAAATCAACTTCTTCGCGGTTTCGTGTTGAAAGAAAAATTCCGCGAACGATTACCAATGCGCTGTTACACTCAATCGTGACCGGATAATAACAATCACTGACAAACACGAAAAGACCAATTAAAAAAATAATAGAATAGGTAACTGTCTATTTTATTTTTTAAGGATTGCGCGCAAAGACGCAAAGAAATTCAAGGTTGGTTTTAACTTGTTCTGTTTTTGACGGTGTTCATTATTAATGGGAACTTCTAAAAACAGAGGACAACCACGAAACACACGAAAGTTCACGAAAAATACAAATGTTGTAAATCGGTTATCGTAAAAAAGTGATAACAAAAATCCTTTCGTGTTTTTTCGTGTTTTTCGTGGTTAAAAAAGAGTTTTTAGAAGTTGCCTTGAGTATTTCCCACTCTCCTTAAAATTGTTGTACAACCCGAATTCGTTTTGCTAAAAATGATTTACCTCATTTTCAATTGTCAATTGTCAATTTTCAATTTTCAATTGTCAATTATTCCGTTTTCGGGTAATTCTTTTGGTTTTTTTGTTTTATCTTTGTGTCGTTCGATGGATTCCTGAACAAAAATTTCGATCTCATGCTTGGTGATTTCATCAAGAACCTGATCTAAACGCTCATTTGTAGTTACTGTTTCCATATTTAGCATTGCCTTAAAAAGTGAACTGTTACCATTCTATTGTAACAGTTGTGCTTGTTTTCGTTTGCGGTAAAGGCTGCCAACGCATTGTACGGCTTTCTATACTTTCGGCAGTCATAAAGATCATGTTTTTGTGAATTATTTTTGTAAAGGTATTATTAACATCCCGTTGTTTGCAAAACTTTTAATAATGTGTTCGGTTTGTACGATGAATTAAA
>JAISQH010000503.1 GCA_031274385.1 Planctomycetaceae bacterium
GGATTTCACAAGAGTACGGCGTGTTGCCGAATTCAGGCGAAATAAATGTCTTGAAAGAAACAGAAACGAAAATCAATGATTTAATAAAACAGTTGCGGGAGTTGTTAGACAAAAGTCAAAACGTTTCGGCAGCACAAAAAGAAGAAGGCAAGAATTTAGTGTCGAGTATGTCGGAACGCAAAACAAAGTTAGGTGAAGCGATTGAGGAATACAATGCGTTTCAACGGGTTCTCAATGCCAAACCGGAGAGTTCTGATTTCAAGACGGTCTTAAAGGCATTTGCCGATAAGTATCCGAGACATCCGGCGGCTTATGAAATTCAAAACGTTGTGAAAGAATATGATGATGTTCAAGCGGTTGTTACGTCTATAAAAAATTTATATGCCGAGTCAAACGGATTGAAAAGTTATGCTGAATGGCAAAGCAAGGCATCGGTATTGAAAACGCAATGCGATGAGTTGGCAGATAAAATCACGGATCCAATTGATAACTTTTTTAAGCCGATTAACGGTCTCGCCCAGTTAGCACAAACGCAACCTTTTTCCGATAAAACATTCAACGAATCCAAGAAAATCTTGGGGATGTTGACACAGAAAGAATTGTTTCCGTACATCGACAAAGCAGGAAAATGGTATTATCTATTGACCAAGCCGGAAAAGGGGAGACCGATTTTTGTTGCAACCTTCGTTTCGGAAGGTAAGGTATGTCCTAATGCTATTCGCGACGAAGATATTGAACGTAACACAGGCAAGAACGGAACACAGTTTGCTTTCGCCAAAGAAGCGTTAAAAATTCTTAACAAGACAAACGATGCAACATCTGCTTGCGAAGAAGTTTGTTCAATATGGCAAAGAATGTTTTCAGAAGATTACAATGCTCTTGACCCGATTTTGCGATGTGTCCTCATTGATTTGCTTTATACGGATTACTCCAAAACCGACCCCGTATTTGCAGTGGTATTTGAACGTTATCATGGCAGAGTGAAAGACAGCGGCGTGGACTTGATGGCGAATTGGATGGATGTCGAATCCCGCTCAACAGTTGGTGAACGCGGCAAAGCGTCAACTGCTCTCGAAATTTTGCCAGATTTGAAACCGCTCCTCAAAGAGTGGAAAACGAAAACTGCCGATTTTACCAAAATGCTGGCTGAGTTCCATCCGGAATTGGAATGTATTGGAATTCTCTTCAAGCAAAACGGCGAGTGGCAATGTAAGGTCTCTAACCGCCCGATGGTAACAAAGGGAAAACTTTATACCTTCCGGCAGTTGGGCGGAAAAGTTCAACCGAATCAAATCGGTTTCTGGAATGTTGGAAACGCTACTTTAACCTCTACCAGTACATCAGCGTGCTTACAATGTTTGCCTGTGTATTTAATCAGTGAGCAATAAACAATTAACAATTCCTATTCTAATGCCCTACTATATTCGCCTTAAAGGAAAAGCGTTTGGTCCGTTTGATGAAGTCCAACTGGTCGATATGAAGACCAAAGGCAAGGTCAGTCGTTCAACAGAACTATCTGTGAACAAAAAGGATTGGCAAACAGCGGAAACGTTTGAGTTTCTGTATCAACAACAGCAAACGTATTCTCCGCAGCAACAGCAACCGGCGAACACCGGAACGCAAACTTCCGCAACGCAATCCTCCGGTACCGGCACCGCTGGTACGGACGCTGGCGTTGGCGAACCGAAGGATTGGTTTTACAGCGTTGACGGCAACAACGGGTACGGTCCCGTAACGCAAAGTGCTATCGTGCAGATGATTCAAAACGGAACACTGCACGCCGAGGGTTACGTTTGGAAAGAAGGACAAACGGCAAGGTTTATCCAATCGGAACCAGCGTTCGGCGGTTCAATACCAACGGACAATAGTACACAACCCAAATCATCCTTTTTGCCGATAATGATTATTGTATCGATAATAGCATTGTTTTTTATTGTGTTAATCAATGTTGTTGTATGGTTGTTAGTATTCAATAAGCCCGGTGAAAATCTTACAACGGATAAAGGTAAGAAGGGCGATGTAATTGGTTCCCAAGAAATGTCCCGCAACGAAATAATCGAAAAAGCAAAATTAGTAACTGTCACGATTAAAATCGCCGTAAAACAGACTCGTGGCTCTGGGTTTATTGTTGCAAGAGACGATAACTTTGCATTGATTGTAACTAATTGGCATGTAATTAATGATTTACTTTTAGATGAAACTCTTGGCGGAGTCTGCGAAGTTGTTTCAGATAAAAGTGGCAATTTTTCAGGGGAAGTTGTTGCCCTTCCAAAGGACAAAAAAACAGATATGGCTCTTATTTTGGTTCGTGACCCGGATGAAAAATTAAAACCAACATTGAAAATAGGTGACTATAATTCATTGGTAGTTGGTAGCGAAGTCTATGCTTGCGGTAGCCCGTTGGGTCTTGATTTTTCCTTTTCAAAAGGAATCGTGTCAGCAATACGTGAGAATCAATTAATTCAAACTGACGCAGCAATTAATGCAGGTAACAGTGGCGGTCCATTAATTACAACAACGGGTCATATTATAGGTGTGAATACTATATCTTTGGGGAAAGCACTTGGAACTGTCGAAGGACTGAATTTTGCCATTAGAGCAGACTTTGTTTTACAACCCAGAAATTGGACATATGATAGCGATTATGAGAAAGATGTAAAAACACTGATAAAAAGTATTAAATAATAAATGCTGTCACTCGTTCCGGGGTTCCTAAATCCTCTGAATTCCTTGAACACCAAAATAACACGATAAACCGTAAATTGTCGTTTTTTCATATCAAGGGGAATTAGAATACTTGGTTGTATTTCAATTACAGTAAAAAATTGTTATAATGCCTTGTGTTGTTTGTGAATGTTTTAGTGTTGCCCGTTCAAAGCGGTCTAACTCAAATGAATCCTGACGAGATCATTATTCCTTCC
>JAISQH010000540.1 GCA_031274385.1 Planctomycetaceae bacterium
AATTTTTGAGAATATCCCTTGAATAAAATTAAAAATAAACACGCTCAAAAACAGTGCAAGTTAAAACCAACCTTGAAATTCTTTGCGTCTTTGCGCGCAATCTTGAAAAACAAAATAGACAGGTACCTTAGAATAGGTTAATTATGATCCGGTAGTCAATTGAAAATATGTTACATTTGTACCTTGCGAAATTAAAATAAGAGGACAAAAATTCGATGTCTGAAAAGAATTATTTTCATCCTGAAACGTTGAAACGAATTTCCCGTCTTGACTTACGTGCGAAGCATGTTGTTGATGGTTTTTTGAGCGGAATGCACAAATCGCGTCATTTTGGTAACTCTGTCGAATTTCGGCAACACCGGCAATATGTTCCCGGTGATGATCCGCGTAGTGTTGACTGGAAAGTCTGGGCGAAGCAGGATCGGCTTTACGTCAAGCAATATGAAGTTGATACGAATATGCGTGTAACGTTATTGATTGACATGTCGCAGAGTATGCGGTTTGGCAGCGGGGCGATGAATAAGTACGATTATGCTTGTACAACCGCCGCATCATTGGCGTATCTGGCGATTCGGCAACAGGACGCGGTTGGTTGTATTACGTTCGATAAAGAGGCGGAAAGTGTGTTGCCCTCGAAAATGAAACAATCGCATCTGGTTGCGATTGCTGACCGGATGTTCCGTTCGACACCGGAGAAGGGAGCGAGCGGGGAAAAAGTAACGATGGAGATTTCCGAATTACTCAAGGACGTAAAAAATTCGCAGCCGGATTTTCAAGAGGCGTTACGAACAGCGGCGGAGTCGATTCGGGCGAACGGACTTATTGTACTGATTTCTGATTTACTGACGCGGCGTGAAGGCTTGTTTCAGGGGTTACAGTATTTACGGAGTCACGGTCACGATGTTCTTGTGCTGCATATTATGGACGATCTTGAATTGGATTTCACGCTTGGCGGTCCGACGCGGTTTGAGGGACTTGAACTTCCCGTACAGATTCGTTGTGATCCGAGAATGTTACGAAAGGGTTATCTTGAAGCCTTGAACATTTACCTTGATGAAGTAAAACAAGGTTGTACGAAATTGCAATGCGATTATGCTTTATTCCGTACAGGTATGCCGTTGGATGCGGTTTTGTCAACCTACCTGAGCCGCCGCAACACCCTTGTTCGAAGCAAAAGATAACAGACAATTCATCATATCGAAGGCTGTTTCAAATTTCAAAATATTTTTAAAACATTTTTCAAAATTCTCAGTTTCAACATCAAGAAAGGTTGTTTTATGCGAAAATTTAATGTTCTGATCCTCTTATTCCTGACAACGATGATACCGTTGGTATCTGCTACATTATTAGGACAGGAGGCTGCGGCGGTCAAAATCCGGGTTCTTCTTGTTACAGGCGAAGATCATCCCGCTCATCTTTGGCGTGAAGTCGTACCGGTATTGCGGAATAGTCTGAACACGGACAAAACCATTGATTGCCGGATTGCTGACGATCTTGAAATTCTCGGAACAGATATTGTATTCGATTACGATATTTTGTTGTGTTATTTCAAGAATTATGCGCCGCTCAAAAGAAATGAGCAGGCAAAGAAAAATCTTGCGGCGTTTGTTGAAAACGGCGGCGGGTTGGGGTTACTCCATTTTACCTGCGGCGCCTTTGAGGACTGGACGGAATTCGGACAAATTGCCGGGCGTGTTTGGAATCCGAAAAAACGGGCGCACGATCCTTACGGTTCTTTTATCGTACAATATGTTGACCATGACCACCCGATCACGAAAGGGTTGGTTGACTTTGAAATTTCTGACGAACTTTATACGTGTCTGAAAGATTCGGCACTTCCGATTCTTGTTTTAGCCGAAGCAACCTCCAAAGTCGATAAACAACAATATCCGATGATTTTTGTTCTTGAAAAAGGAAAGGGGCGGATTTTTCACACGACGCTCGGACACAATGTCCAATCCGTTTCCACACCGGATTTCAAAATTTTGTTACAACGAGCCGTTCTCTGGTTGAACAAACGGATGTAATTTTGGGTTTTGTGGTTTGGGGTTGGGATTTGAAGAAGACACAATGAAGGCGATTATTCTATTTTCAGGCGGTTTGGACAGTCAGTTGGCGTCACGAATTCTCCAGGAGCAGGGAATTAAGGTGATCGGGCTGAATTTCGTAACACCGTTCCATGATCATTCCGAAGCAGCACGGGAAGCGGCGGATGCTCTTGGAATTGAACTGATCGTTCACCGAACCGGTAACGAATATCTGGCACAGATTGCCAATCCGCGTTTTGGTTACGGTAAGGCTGCGAATCCGTGTATTGATTGCCGTATCGAAATGTGCCGTGTTGCCAAAGAGCGGATGGAATTATGCGGTGCCTGTTTTGTTGCAACCGGCGAAGTGGTTGGTCAACGTCCGAATGGTCAAATGTTACATCAACTCAATCTCATTCAGCGGGAATCGGGACTTGATGGTTTTTTAGTCCGTCCGCTTTCCGCCGGAGCCTTGACGCCGACTCAACCGGAAATTCAAGGATTGTTGAACCGGAAGAAATTGTTTCGTTATACTGGTCGCGGACGCGGACGAGTGATTGCATTGGCTCATCGATTGGGAATCAAAAAAATTCCGCCGATGTCAACCGGTTGTTTTCTTTGCGAAACGTCTTACGCGGCGAAAGTGTTTGATCTTTTCAAACACGAACCGCACCCGACCAACTGGGACGCCGAAGTTCTGAACGCCGGTCGGCAACTCCGTCTTTCGCCGAACGTGAAAATGGTTTTGGGACGAAACAAAAATCATTGCAAGCGTCTGGAAGAACTGTTTGCCCGCCCCGATTCACGCCCTTCCATTCTGCTGATTCCTGAATCATTTCAGGGACCAACAGCCTTGTTGATCGGCGAAAGAGTACAAGAATACATCGAACCCGGCGGGGCATTGATTCTTCGTTACACAAATCCCGCTAAATTTGACCCGACCGCTGCGACAATTCGTGTCTGTTACGGTTCAACCCAAACGGTGGTTCCTGTAATAAAAAATGAAGAAGTCAACGATTTTTTGGTACGGTAATATTTTATAACCATTAATATTGCGCGCAAAGACGCAAAGAAGACAACCGTTTGATTCTCTGCGTTTTTGCGCGCAAATTAAAAAGTGAAATATCCGTAAATGACAGCCGATCTCATAACTCAGTATTTTGTACTCAAACAGTGATCGAGGATTTCCTTGTAAGCAAGGACTAATGCCTTTTTTTGTTCGTCATTACCGGGTTCTTCATTTTTTTGTACATTTTCGAGAAGCCGTTCAAAAATAAGAACAGGATCAAGGTCTTCCAATTTTTCCGGTGTTGCGGTTCGAATGGGGGTTGAGGTCATGATCGGGTCGCAGCGCACCCGAACAATATCAATCTTTTCTTTTGTTTCAGAAACAATCTCGTCAATCTTTCGAATCAAATCCGGTTCCGGTTGCGTTCCGGTATAAATGACTTCGACGAATGTTTCCATTGTTGTTTCCGTTATTTCTGTTGCTTCCGTTACTATTTCCGGTGTTGTGGTTGTTGTTACAGACGATGTTGCCGCGTTATTTTTTGTATCATTTAATTTTCGGCGAATTTCTTCGAGATTTCCTTCGATACGAACGATTTTCGAAAAGGCTGGAATCGGAATCGGTTGGATTGTGGGAGTTCGACCGTCGAAATCAACCTGAAGAACAATTTTTTCCTGACCGGCTTCGCCAAAACTCATCGGAATCGGCGAACCGCTGTAACGCCTGTTTTCCAAGCCGGCAACCGTTTGCGGAACATGTAAATGACCGAGAGCCAGATAATCAATTTCGTTCGGAAAAAGATCGTTTCCCAATTGACCGAGAGTTCCGACATGAATTTCCCGTACACGTTCCGAAGTTTTTCCGCCTGCAACAAAAAGGTGTCCTGTAACAACAAGAGGAATGGAACGATTCCGGCGTATTTCTTCGGCGGCGTTACAAACTTGTTCGTAATGACGGCGAATACCGGCAATAGATTGATTTTCTTTTTCTTCGGCGGACTCACCTGCCTCACTCATTCGGATATCCCGATCACGCAGAAACGGAACCGCTGCAACAATCATGATGGGTTCATGATTCGAATCGTTCACAACAATAATTTCGTCTTCCGGCTGCCCCGCAAGACCCACAACATGAATATTCAATTCGCGTAGCAATATTTTCGGAGCATCGAGAAAATAAGGCGAATCGTGATTGCCAGCCGTAATGACGGTTGCCCGGCAAACCGAAGAAACCTGTTGCAAAAATCGGTAGTACAACGTTTGCGCTTCGGGAGACGGTGTTCCCGTATCGAAAATATCGCCTGCAACAATAAGGACATCAATGGAATGTTTCTTAAGCCGTTCAAGAAGCCAGTTGAGAAAAGCCGCCAATTCTTGTTTCCGAGAACGACCATTCCAGATTTGCCCCAAATGCCAGTCCGAAGTATGGAGAAGACGTGTCATCATATTTTTTTTCAAAATTTGTAATAATTTATCGAACGTTATTCCCGAACGACAACGATTTGGTCGATATACACCGCATTGATTTCATTCGGGCGTTTGGTTGGTGCAAACCAGAAATTGTGTCCCGGCTTGAGCGCAATTGATCCCATATCGAACCAATGATATTCCGTTCCAGAAATTGTTGAAACAGGAATCTCTTTACTCACAACGCCTTTTTTGTTCTTATAATCATAAATGCCCAGCGTCATTGCGATTCCTTCCGTTGTTTTGGCATCGCAACGAACCGCCGCAAAAAGCCGGTACGTTGGTTCGCCTTCCGCTTGCGTTTTCGCCGTTTTCAGATCAAGCAACGACGTATCAAAATTGTAACTCGTTGCCCATTCGAAGTGGTTATTCGGCATTTTAACCGCTTGACCGTTCGACGCTTTTTCATCGTCGATGATGAACGTATGTTCTCCGTTTTTATGAGTGTAAAACTCAAAATTTTGTACGTCGTACCAACGGTCTTTCGGTAAATCTTTGCAGAAATCCGGCGGTGGAGCGGATGTACCAAAACTCCTGCGAAGATTTTGTTCAAAATTTTTGAAATCATCCCCTTTATCCCATTCTTTATAAACAGTAACACCAAATTCCTTGCAACGTGCGAAGAAATCATTAATCGCGGCTTGCGGATTATCCAATCCGGTAAACGGCGTACCGGTTATTTCCGCTTTACGGCGAAGCGAATAATATTCCTTCAACGTAACAAGATCAACCGGAATTTTTTCACGCCGAAGCCGATTTCGTACTGTTTCATCTTTCGTTGTTTCGACGGCACGGTTCATCAGAACAATCGTTTTATTTAATGTTTCAAAATCAAGCCAATCAGCGGTCGAATTTCTGAAACAGCCGAGATAAACACCTGATTTTTCGGCACCGTCAAGAAGCAAATTCCAATATTCTTTCAAGACCGGAGCAGCATCGGCTCCGTAATAACCGTTCAAAAATTCATCGAATAATTTCTTTTCGTCAAGAGCCGGATTCCACATCAGATGCGAAATAACCCAGTTTCTCATGCGTACAAAATCTCCGGCACTACAATTGCCGTCACCTTGTTCAAATAAACCGATTGTGTGATGATCCACGAAAAACCGGATATTCGGAGCCAAAACCCGTAAATTGGGATGCGGCAGCATATATGCATGAAAATTCGTAACATAGTCCCAGACGAAAAGATGATCGGCAACACGGCTCCAACCTTCGATGTCTTCGCGTAACGATTTATTCTGTTCGCCTTCGCCGAGCGGTTGGACGAAGGAACATTCAATCGTACAAAGCCGAATCACGACATTTTTTCGCGGTTTAACAAATTTCGGCGGCTTTCGGGTGTATTGATAGGCAAGCGTTTCAACCCAAACATCAGGAAATTCTTTTTCGATGGCTTCGGCAACCTGATTAACAAAACGAATTAACGTACCGGATTGGCTGCCTTCTTCATCGGCAATTGCCGTACAATTTTTACATTCGCAATAGCCGTGCCAATCGTTTTGACTGATCGAAATAAATTGGGCATCGGGATTTTTGCGGAGCGATTCGAGCGCGTTTTTGGTCAATTCTTCCCGCATAGCGTCGTTTGTCAAACAGAGTTGGGCATGATCGTGTTTTCGTACACCCTTGATTTCGCTGTACCAATCGGGATGTTCCGCAAAATATTGGCTTGGCGGAATAAGCGGGAAGAACGAATGAACGAAATACTGAAACCGATGATGTCCGCCGTATTCCGGTGTTGTGCGAGCCATGTTGCCGTTGCACTTCATTCTCGTTGCAAAAATTCCGTCAAATGCGTCACGGTAAAACGCTTCCCGATAAATCAACTTCGGAGCGTATTCAATATTCTGTACGGGAATTTCCAATACCGGTTTTTTCGGAACAAACGATTCGGTCGAACTCCACCACCGGACGCCGACAACCTCTTCGAGTAACGTATTGACCGCGTAAAGCGTTCCGCGTTGCGGATGACCGAGCAAGACGAGATTCTTGCCAACCGATTTGATAATGATACCATCGTAAGGCAATTTCGTAGCATCAATTTCCGGCAAGAGTTCTTTGGCACGCTTTGAATTGCCGACAACAATTTGCGGTTTGGCGGCATCAACTTCGGATTCTTTGACAACAACGAAATCGGCTCCGGTTACGGTGTTGAGATGCTGTTTGAGTTCCTTTGCCGCAGTTTGCTCCACCGGAGTTGGTTCGGCAGGCAACACAATAACATAGTCCGTTTTGCCATCCGTTGAAAGCCTCAACGTTTCAGCAACAACAACAGCGTTGAAAATCAATAACGCAACAGAAAAAACAATCAAGATGGAGCGTGTCATGGCTTTTTGAAATGAAAAAAATGACTTTATTTTACATCAACTCATTGTTGATACGTCTCCGCAATTTTATATTGAAAACGAACCTTGTCAAGAGAGGGAAATTTTAATTTATAGTGAATAGTTAATAGTTGATAGTGAATAGTGTTCTTTATTTCCAACCTTTTAACTCATTTTGTTGTTTCGTTCTTTTCGTTTCTCAAAAAAAGGAAAAACCGAATTTGATTGTGGAGTGAATATAATATCTTTCTTTTTTCCTTTTTTCTTCCTGTTAAAAACAACCTGTTAAAAAACAAATAGACCGTTGCTTTTGTTCCGGTTTTTCCTGCCCTTGAAAAAATAATTTTTCAATGTAAAATCAATGGGAAAAGAACCGTTGTCACTATTTCCATTCTCAACTTACCACTTTTATTTTTACATTCAATTTCAATTTTCAGGATCAACCTAATGAAATATAATCCGGCAATAATCGAACCGAAATGGCAGGCGTATTGGGAAACCAATAAAACATTTGAAACGCCCAAACTGCCCGGTGTTAAAAAAATGTACGTACTTGACATGTTTCCGTATCCGAGTGCAAACGGTTTACATGTCGGGCATCCCGAAGGTTATACGGCAACCGATATTGTTTGCCGTTTTGAACGGTTAAACGGAACAACCGTTTTACATCCGATGGGCTGGGACGCTTTCGGGTTGCCCGCCGAACAGCAAGCGAAAAAAACAGGTATTCCACCAAGAACAATTACCGAAACCAATATCAGCAACTTCCGGCGTCAACTCAAAATGCTCGGCTTTTCCTACGATTGGAGCCGTGAAATCGCAACAACCGATATTGAATATTTTCGATGGACGCAATACATTTTCCTCCTTCTTTACAATACATGGTTTGATCCCGACGAACATCGCGGCAGACCGATTTCCGAATTGCCGATTCCCGAACACGTTGTCGATATTGAATCGTACAAAAATGAACATCGGTTAGCCTATCAAATTGAGGCACCGGTGAATTGGTGTCCAGCCTTGGGAACCGTGTTGGCAAACGAGGAAGTGATTCAGGGACGAAGCGAACGCGGTAATCATCCGGTGGTACGAATGCCGCTTCGTCAGTGGATGTTGCGAATCACCGCGTACGCTGACCGGCTCGAATCAGACCTCGAACAACTCGATTGGTCAGAAGGAATTAAGGCTCTGCAACGGAATTGGATCGGTCGAAGTACCGGAACGGAAGTTGATTTTTTTGTTAGTTGTCAGTTGACGGCAGCGGATTGTCAGGAACCGAAGTCTTGGCGAAAGTCCGTTGAAGAAGAATACAAAACGTGGAAAAAATCGCGTCAGCAATCCGGTTTTCCACGCAAGCCCGGCAACGATGTGTTACGGATTTACACGACGCGTCCTGACACGTTGTTTGGCGCAACATATATGGTGATCGCGCCGGAGCATCCGTTTGTCAAGCGATTCACAACAAACGCGCAACAGGAATCGGTTGCGAAATACTGTGAGCAAGCCGCGTCGAAAAGCGATCTTGACCGAACCGATTTGGCAAAGGAAAAGACCGGCGTTTTTACCGGTTCTTATGCGTTGAATCCGGTCAATAATGAACCGATTCCGATTTGGATTGCCGATTACGTATTGAGTTCGTATGGAACCGGCGCGATTATGGCGGTTCCGGCTCACGATACGCGGGACTTTGAGTTTGCGAAACAATTTCAGTTACCGATTATTCAGGTTGTCCGGTCGCTTGACAGTGCGGTGCATGTCGGGGTTGATTTCTGTGCGTTTACGGAACCGGGTGTGGCGGTGAACAGCGGTTGTTACGACGGCGTGATGACGGCGGAATTTAAGGAACGGATAACGGTCGATCTGAGCAAAACCGGAATCGGACGCAATGCCGTGAATTACAAACTCCGTGACTGGCTTTTCAGCCGGCAGCATTTTTGGGGTGAACCGTTTCCCATTTTGCACGAAATTGACGCCAACCATAAACGGACAGGTAAAACCATTCCGCTTGAACCATCGGAATTACCGCTCGATATTCCGAAAGAGTTGAAATTCGATGCGAAACATAATTCACCGGAACCGCCGTTGGAACAGGCACCGCGTGAGTGGCTTTTTGTTGAGCGCAACGGAAAAAAATATCAACGTGAAACAAATACGATGCCGCAATGGGCGGGTTCGTGTTGGTATTATCTGCGATTTATTGATCCGAAAAACAGCACGGCTCTTGTCGATCCGCAACTCGAAAAAGCCTGGATGCCGGTTGATCTTTATGTCGGCGGCGCGGAACACGCGGTGCTTCATTTACTGTACGCCCGCTTTTGGCATAAAGTATTGTACGATTATGGAATCGTTTCACAGCCGGAACCGTTTCAAAAACTTGTTAATCAAGGCATGATTCTCGGTGAAGACGGACAAAAAATGTCAAAAAGTCGAGGCAATGTTATCAATCCCGATGATGTGGTCGAACATTACGGCGCCGATTCGTTACGTCTGTACGAAATGTTCATGGGACCGCTGGAATCAGTCAAGCCTTGGTCAATGGACAGCGTCAACGGCGTGCATGGATTTTTGGAACGGGTTTGGAAAATGATCGTCAATGTCAGCGGAGAATCCGGTGAATCTAAGGAAATAAGCGGAACAACTCAGGAAAAAGAAACGCTTCCTTCTTCTCCGCTTTCCGATCAAGTCCGTGACACGGTTCCGACAACAGAACAAAACCGCGTGTTACATAAAACGATTAAATCCGTAACGGAAGACATTCGCAATATGTCATTCAACACGGCGATTGCCCGGATGATGGAATTTACCAACTTCTTCCTGAAAGAACAAATCCGTCCGAAATCCGCTATGGAGCGTTTTGTGTTGCTTTTATCACCGTTTGCGCCGCATATTGCGGAAGAACTATGGCAGATTCTGGGACATCGTAAAACGTTGGCTTACGAATCGTGGCCCTCTTACGACGAATCCGCTATTAAAGAAACAACATTGGAAATTCCTGTTTCGATTAACGGCAAATTGCGTTCAAAAATTGTGGTTCCGGCAGACGCGGACGAAAGAATGTTGGAACAGCAGGCTCTTGCCGATACCAAAATCACCGGACAACTCGACGGTAAAACCATTGTTAAAAAAATTATCGTTCGAGGAAAAATGGTCAACTTCGTTGTGAAATAATTTTATGATTTATGATTTGTGATTTGTGATTTGGGGTTTGGGGTTTGTGGGGAACGCAAGCGATTGACAAACTACAAAACTCAAACCACAAAGCACAAACCCCAAACCCCAAAACACAAAACCCAAACCACAAAACCCAAAACCCCAAAACACAAACCACAAACCACAAACCCCGATGACATTACAAATAACCATCCTTGACGGAGACGCACTCAATCCCGGCGATTTGAGTTGGAGCGATTTGGAGCAATTTGGCAACCTGACGGTGTACCCTCGAAGTGAACCGAACGAAGTTGTTTCACGGGCTTGCGAGGCGGATGCTGTTTTCACCAACAAAGTTCTTTTCAATGAAGAAGTCCTGTCGCAACTTCCAAAATTGAAATACATCGGCATTTTTGCAACAGGTTACAATGTTGTTGATTTGGCGGCTGCCCGTCGGCGCGGTATTCCTGTAACAAATGTACCCGGTTACGGCACGGAATCTGTTGCGCAATTAACTTGGGCGCATCTTCTCAATCTGACTTTTCGGCTTGGCGATCACGATGCTTCGGTGAAACGCGGTGATTGGTCACGGTGTCGTGATTTTTGTTACTGGAATCATTCGCTGCTCGAACTGGCAGGTTTGACATTCGGAATCATCGGTTACGGTGCCATCGGATTTCGTGTTGCCCGGCTTGCGAATGCGTTTGGGATGAATGTTTTGGCTTATGATCCTACGGTTGATTTGAAAACAGTGGATGATTTCGTACGAGTTGTTGATCTCGAATCTCTTTTGAAACAGAGCGATGTTATTTCGTTACACTGCCCGCTCACTTCGGAAAACCGGAACATGATTAACGCCGAAACAATCGCGTTGATGAAACCGACGGCATTGCTGTTGAATCTTTCACGCGGACTGCTGATTGAGGAGCAAGCGCTTGCCGACGCGTTGAATTCCGGTCGTCTTGCCGGAGCCGGACTTGATGTACTGACCGAAGAACCGCCAAGCCCGGCGAATCCGTTGTTTCACGCCCGCAACTGCTTTTTCACACCGCATATCGCGTGGGCAACATTGGCGGCACGAAAACGGTTGCTTCGAATTGCGGTTGATAATTTCCGGTCTTTTCTGAACGGAAAAACTCAAAACGATGTCACACAATCGTTTTAGTTAATAGTTAATAGTTAATAGTTAATAGTTAATAGTTTAATTGTAGGGGCAATCCCTTGCGGTTGCCCCGAACCATCACCAATTCTTTATTTCAAAAAGGAAAATTTAATTATGCCAATTACATTTCCAACAATCAAACGTCGTGATTTTTTAACCGGAACACTTGCTGCGGGATTATTTGCGGTAATATCGCCGAAGGGGAT
>JAISQH010000562.1 GCA_031274385.1 Planctomycetaceae bacterium
AATACAGTATGTTCCAATCAGACGCTCCGCTTTGCGATGCCTGTGGAGCCATTAGTGTTCGTGCCGGAAATTGCTATCTTTGTTACAACTGCGGCAAAAGCATGGGATGCAGCTAATGCCTTGCCGTTTTGTAAATTTCCTGATTATTTCATTGTTTGTAGGGAAAGATTTTAGGCTTTTACTAACAACTGACTATTGGCTACTAAAATCAACCCACAAAAAAAATGAAATAATCATTCAAATGATTCCCCGCAAATATCACGGCTCAGCCGTGATATTTGACGGATTTCGGCTGACCGGATTAATTGTTATATTTAAAAATTTATTCTATTTGACAAAAAATCCGCAAATAATCAGTCTCTTCTTAAAATGGAATCATTCACTGAAATTGATTTGGCATGGTTGTTGCATAATGGAAGGAACGGGAGCAATCAGTTGCTCCAACTTAAAAAAGGGTTTTCAAAACAAAATCAAAAAATGAAATGGAGTTTAACATGAAAACGAATTTACAAAAACCGAACGTAAAAAAAGTAAAAGTACAAAAAATGTCCCTTGTTAAAATAGGGAGGGGGGGCTATCTAAGTAGAATTCGGAAGTCCGGCGTAAAAAAGTTTCCAAAAAATGATTCCGCTATTTGTATTTGATGATACAATAGAACAATTGTCACGGAGTAAAAAATGAACCTTCGGTGTAAAAATTTTTCTTTTGATATAAACAAATTGTATCAAAAGAAAAATAGTTACGAATTTTCCAATTGAAATGTCCCTCTATTTTTAGGAGAAGAATGATGAAGAAACTGGTTTTGTTTTCAATGATATTTGTTTTGATTATTCCGTCGTTTGCGGCGGAAGTCAAACCACAAAAACCGAATGTCCTGTTCATTGCTATTGATGACATGCGGGATTGGACTGGTTATTTTGGAACGCATCCGAACACCAAAACACCGAATCTCGACCGGCTTGCATCGCAAGGCGTTGCTTTCACACGGTCGTACTGTGCGGCTCCGCTTTGCAATCCGTCACGTGCGGCATTGCTGAGCGGTTTGCGACCATCCAATACCGGTGTTTATCAGAATCCCGATGATTGGCGGAAAATTATTGCGCCGGAAATTGTGACGTTGCAAACGCATTTTCAGCAACACGGCTATGAAACGCTCGGTTCCGGCAAAATTTATCACGGCTCGTTTCCTGCCAATACCGGTTGGGATAACTACCTGGTGATTGATCAGAAAAATCTCGGAGAAAAAAGAGCCAAACTCCTTCCTGTCGGTGTTGACGAAGACGATCTTTATGCAGATGGAGTCGGCGGAATCAAGTTTGCGCCGCTTAATTGTAACGATGAAGAAATGCAGGATTATCAGATTATTCGGTACGGAATTGACCAACTCCAAAAAAAGCACGATAAACCGTTCTTTCTTGCCTGCGGTCTGATCAAGCCGCACATGCCTTGGAATGTGCCGAAAAAATACTACGATTTGCATCCGCTTGAAGAGATTACGTTACCTGAAGTGTTGCCGAATGATCTGGACGATGTTCCGGCAGGCGGCATTAAATTTGCGAAACCGGAAGGAGATCACGCCAAAATTCTCGAATCGGGACGCTGGAAACATGCGGTGCAGGGATACCTCGCGGCAATCAGTTTCAGTGATGCCATGATCGGCAGGCTGCTTGATGCACTGGATAAAAGCGAATATGGTGAGAACACAATTGTTGTACTTTGGAGCGATCACGGCTGGCATCTCGGCGAAAAACAGCATTGGCGAAAGTTTGCACTTTGGGAGGAAGCCAATCGTCAACCGTTGATTTGGCGTGTGCCGGGTGTTACTCCGGCTGGTGTCAAAACGGAAACGCCGGTTGACTTGATGCATGTTTATCCGACACTCTGCGACTTGGCAGGACTTCCGTTACCGGCTCATCCGCTTGACGGGAAGAGTATTCGTCCGTTGCTGGAACATCCTGAAACTGCGGCGGACACGGCGGCTGTCTCGACTTACGGTTACAAGAATCATACGGTTCGCACGAAAGACTGGCGGTATATTCGTTACGCGGACGGCGGTGAGGAACTGTACGACGAAAAAGCGGATCCGCATGAATGGAAAAATCTTGCGTCAAAACCGGAACTTGCCGAAGTCAAAGAAAAACTCGCAAAATTTCTGCCTGAAAAAAATGTACAAACCGTGTCCAAGTGAGAAAACTCAGGAATTGCGGCAAAAACAATAGGCAACTTCTAAAAACTCTTTTTTAACCACGAAAAACACGAAAGGATTTTTGTTATTATTTTTTTACGATAACAAATGATAGTAATTGTATTTTTCGTGTATTTCGTGGTTAACCCCGATTTTTAGAAGTTCCCTTAATCTGTTTGATTCTTTGCTCGCAAATGAAAATAGACGGTTACATTCAAATGAGTCCCCGCAAATATCACGGCTTAGCCATCATATATCACGGCTAAGCCGTGATATATCACGGATTTCGGCAGACCGGTTAATTGTTATATTTAATAAAAAATTATTTTATTTGACAATATTTAACGATATTTAACAAAAAAATCCGCAAATAATCAGTCTATTCTTAAAATTGAATCATTCACTGAAATTGATTTGGCACGGTTGTTGCATAATGAAAGGCACGAGAGCAAATCAGTTGCTCAAACTTAAAAAAGGGTTTTCAAAACAAAATCAAAAAATTAAAAGGAGTTTAACATGAAAACGAATTTACAAAAACCGAACGTAAAAAAATTAAATGTACGAAAAATGTCCCCTGTTAAAATAAGGGGGGGGGGCTATCTAAGTAGAGTTCGGGAATCCGGTGCAAAAAAGATTCCGAAAACGATTCCAGAATTTCTGTTCGGTTTTACGCTGGTCGAGCTTCTGGTGGTAATTGCGATCATCGGCGTTTTGATCGGTTTATTGCTTCCGGCAGTTCAGGCAGCAAGAGAAGCGGCAAGACGAATGCAGTGTACCAACCATGTCAAACAAATTACGTTGGCAACTCACAACTATCACGATGTTTACCAAAGTTTCCCGTCAACCTTTACGTACATTCCCAAAGCACCGGATGGAGCTGCTGCGAAACCCGCCGCAAAACGTTGGTCTGGCAGTATCCATATTGCGCTGCTCAAATTTACGGAACAAAATAGTCTGTATGAACAAACCCAAATTGTGAATAGACCGCCGGAAAACACAAATCCCGCTGTACATAATGTACCGTGCTGGTTCACAAAAATTCCCTATCTTTTGTGCCCTTCAGATGCCGGTCGTTCCTTATCGAACGATAACAACGCTCCCAATAATTATCGGGCTTCACAAGGAGATTGGTTTGACCGTTCGTTTTATGATGGGGAAGATAGTCTCACAAATGATTTATCAAATAAAATAATTAATAGCTCAACAGATCCGAGGATTGTCAACTTCCGAGGACCGTTTCCCGCCCACCCGAAGGCAACACGGGCTTTCGAAAGTGTTACGGACGGTTTGTCCAATACGGCGGCATTTTCCGAACACTTAATCGGATCCGTCGGCAATCCTTATGATGCCAGAGTTGGTGTTTATGTCGATAATGCAATTATCAAAAACGGTAATGGAATCAATATCAACCCTTCCGATGTTTTGGCAGTTGCCCCCGGTGGTTTTTATCCCAGTAGTTTTATAGTTTCACCAAATGATGCCGGAGCCGGTACCGGTCCTGATGAAATCATCAACGATGCCGGAGCATTTTGGGGAGCGGGAAGTCCGCGTTACAGCGGTTTTTCAACAATTTTACCGCCCAATTCGCCCAGTGCTTGCGCCAACAATAATCCATCGCGGCATATTATGTCGGTATCCAGTAATCATCCGGGCGGCGTTATTGTTTCCAAACTGGATGGTTCCGTGTTTTTCGTTTCGGAAACAATTGATTGCGGCAACATCAATAAAAAAATTAATTCTACCTCAGCATCGGCGACTTCGCCCTATTCAGGCGAATCCATTTACGGCGTTTGGGGCGCGTTAGGTTCCATTAACGGAGGTGAAACCAATACAAATCCGTAACGCAAATAAACGGAGCTGTATTGTCAAATACAAAAGACTAATTCGTTACTTATTTTTTAAGTTAAGACATTTTAGGTAAAATATCCGATTAAATAATATTATCGTAATGAAAAATAAAATTGGTTTCCTATTTTTGTTTAGTATTTTGCACTTCTTAAATGGTTGCAATTTCGGACCTGCCAGACCGGCAGGTTTTCCTGACAAGTTGTATCCTTGCGAACTGACGATTCTCCAAGACGGTACTCCGTTACAAGGGGCACGTGTTGCACTGTCTCATCAGGACGAAAACAAAAAGAATTGGGGAGCAGCAGGTATTTCCGACGCGGAAGGTGTCGTTCGGATTTACACCTACGGTAAATGGCAAGGCGCACCGGCAGGAACATTCAAAGTTACTGTTATTAAACAATCAGTCGAAGGTACTGAAAATAAGGAAATAACGTACACTTTGATTGACGAAAAATTTGCCGAACCGAACACAACACCGTTGGAATTGGAAATCAAAGGGAAAACAACGCAAACGTTCGATGTTGGTGCCGCCATTAAAAAGAAGATTCCTAATTAAAACGGTTTCAATAATGGATATTTTATAACGTTTTAGTTTAGTTTTTACAAAACTCAATATGATGAAAAAATTATCAAGGATTGTTTTTCTGTTTATGCTTTTTGCAACTTTATCAATTGAAGCGGTGGAAAGCGATAAACCGAACATTATTTTCATTTTGACGGACGATCAGGGTTGGTCGGAAAGTTCGGTGTTGATGCATCCCGACCAACCGTATTCACAGGAACTCTATTTTTCAACGCCGTCAATGGAACGTTTGGCAGCGCAAGGACGGCGTTTTTCGAACGGATACGCACCGGCTCCTATTTGTACACCGACACGCCGCGCTTTGCTGGTTGGAATGACGACGGCACGAACTCGCGGTTCCGAATTTAAAAGCGAATTCGATCCCCGTCACCATCTGACAATTCCGCAGGCACTCAAAAAAGTTGATCCGAATTATCGTTGCGCTCATTTCGGAAAATGGGGAGAACAAATGATTGCCAAACCTGACGAAGTCGGTTATGATGAAAGCGATGGAGATACGGGGAATCTGACAGGCAACGGCGGTAATGGTGACAAAATTGATCTGAAACAATTTCCTTCTGCAACAAACGAAGACCCGAAGTTGATGTTCAGTCTGGTGAAACGGTCTATCGATTTTATGGAACGACAAACACAGGCGGGAAAACCGTTTTATTTGCAACTGAGTTGTTACGCCGCCCATTATCAACTTCAAGCGACCGAGACAACAGCAAAGAAATATGAACGAAAAAGTGCCGCACCGCGTGATTTTCCACCGATTTTCGCTGCGATGGTGGAAGAGATGGACAAAGGAATCGGTCAGGTTTTGGATGCGGTTGAAAAATTGGGCATTGCTGAAAAAACGTACATTATTCTCGGTGCGGATAACGGAGGTTCGCCGCACACTCATGTCGGACTCCAACGCCGGGAAACTCTTGTTCCGCAATCGCCGAATTATCCGCTTCTCGGTTATAAACAAGAACTTCGTGAAGGCGGAATTCGTGTACCGTTTATTGTCAAAGGTCCGGGTATTGCCGCCAATTCATGGTCTTACGAACCGGTTGCCCACTACGATTTGCTGCCGACATTCGTTGATTTGGCAGGAGGCGATGTTGCCTCTCTTGCAAGTTCCGGCGCAAAACTCGACGGCGGAAGTATCAAAACATTGCTGTTGGAAGGAAAAGGCGAAGTCAAACGTGCCGTACCGGGTTTGGTGTTTCACCGTCCCGACAAAGGTGTTTCAGCCTTTCGTTCCGGCGATTATAAAATTTTTCACGATTGGAATAAAAACAAAACGTTTTTGTACAATTTGACGAAAGATATTGGCGAACAACATGATCTTGCCGAAAAAGAACCGGAAAAACTGAACGAATTAAAAAAGATTTTGTTCGATTATCTTGAAACCGTCAACGCGGAACCGTATTCAAGAGAGAAAATTCAGGAATTGCGGCAAAAACAACAACGTATTGCCGAAAACAAAAAAAAACGTGAAAAGGAGAATTCTCAATGAAAAATTTTATTTTGACAAGCCTAACATTTTATGTTTTCACTGTTGCCATTTTACTGTCAGCAAACGCCGTTATTTATGCGGCAGAAAACAATGAGTTAAATGAGTCAAATCAACCGAACGTTCTGTTTATCATGGTTGACGAAATGCGAGCCGATGCGTTGGGTTGCGCAACGGAAAAGTCGGTTTATCAAACACCGGCATTAGACCGCCTCGCTTCCGAAGGAACACGGTTTGCCCAAACTTATACGGTTGCAGCGGTTTGTGTTTCTTCCCGTTACAGTTTTTTTACGTCACGTTATTCGCATGTTCACGGAGCAACTCATAACGATACTTCAATTCGAACGGCTCAGATTTTGTTTCCGGGTATTATGAAACATCTCGGTTATCAAACAGCAATTTCAGGAAAGTTACATTTTCACCCGCAAAATCAGGATTACGATTTCGATTATTTCTGGTCGTTCAGCAACGAAGGACCGAAGAAGTTGGAAACATGGCCCCAATATCTCACGGCAAAACACGGCAATATCGTACGTCAAGCAAAAGAGAAACCGTTTCCAAATGATCCGCTTGGCGGTGATCTTGGAAAACTTTCGTATCCCAAAGAAGATACGCAATCGTTTTGGATCACCGACCGGGCAATCGAATTTTTCAATATTCGTGACAAATCGAAACCGTTTTTCCTTTTCGTCAGTTATTTGGAACCGCATAGCCCTTCGCATTTGGCGGAACCTTATTGGAGTCA
The DNA here is from genome assembly GCA_031274385.1 of Planctomycetaceae bacterium. Classification (GTDB taxonomy): domain Bacteria; phylum Planctomycetota; class Planctomycetia; order Pirellulales; family Thermoguttaceae; genus WRKP01. Next base: position 6,845 of record JAISQH010000562.1, read on the forward strand.
ATATGAGGAAAAGCGGAAAAATGTTGAATTGTCGCCGACTTTTGTTCCGGGCAAAGAATCCGTAACAGGTAATACCGGAGCCGGTAATTCCGGTAACAATGTTAGTTCTCGGAAACGCCACTGGGTTTCTGATTCGGAAATTGCCAAAGCCATGACCGCCGCTTATCATGTCAAAGTCAAACATGTCGATGATTGTATTGAACGTTTACTTGACGGATTGAAAAAAGCAGGCTTGGAAAAGGACACGCTCATTGTGTTCACGTCGGATCACGGAAACATGCTCGGCGATCACAACCGATGGTTCAAAGGCGTTCCGTATGAAGGTTCAACCCGAATCCCGCTGATTATTAAAGTACCGCAACATTCGTCTTTTGCCGAAACATTTAATCACGGAAAAATTGTACAAGAACTCGTTGAAAGTATTGACGTCATGCCGACCATTCTCGACCTCATCGGCAAACCGCTTCCAACTGATCCCGGTTTTCAAGGAAAAAGTCTAACGCAACTTGTTGCCGGAAAAGCAACTGATTGGAAAAACCTCGTTTTTTCGGAACGAACCGGAATTTTTGTTCGTTCCGGCAAATACAAATTGATTCAAAACGATCCGGCATTGGGCGGAAAATACGAGTTGTACGATTTGGAAGTTGATCCTCGTGAAACAAAGGATTTGAGTAACGATCCGGCATTGCAAACCGTAATTGAAAATCTGAAACAAAAACTTGATTCATGGCAAAAGGACGATCCGGCGGTTCCGAACTATCCCGGTCTCGAACCAAAGTTCGCTCCCGAAAAGCAGGAACCAAAAAATAACCAACGTCGCCAAAGACAAGCCAATCGTTAAAAATTTGTAACAATCCTTACTGTCCCTATCCGCAGATTCAGCCGAGCTGCAAAGTTTAAGGGAACTTCTTGTATGATATTTTATTCACCGCACTTTCCCAAAATTTTACGTAACGGCAATCAGGAGTTTTAGCTGTTCGATCATTTTTTGCGGGTTGTCTTGTTTTTGAATCTTAGGGGATTCTACTTCGGTCGACATTTTTTGTTTATTAATGTTCCGGCAAGTTTGCTCGGCAGTACAAAATGTCAACATACTTTATATTTGCCCCATTATTCTTTCGGTTTTTATCGCAGTTCGTTTGTGGCGCACCATCACCACTTGGATTCACGCTGCGAAATTCTCAGACGATTTCCGTACTGTTTTTTACCATCTTCAACAAATAGCCGGTACGTAACCTGTGGTCGAACATCGGAGCCACAACAATGATGCCGTATCTTTTAGGAAAGAGAGACTGTAACACTGTTGACATAACAATAAAGTTCGGATACAATTTTATTTAGACAATCCATTGTCTTTTAGGTGGTTGGGAAATTGGAGAAAATTAGGAATGAACAAAACACAATTATACACAAAATTCCAACCCATTTAGTCCAATCTTTTTGGAAAGTGCAGTTACTTTTCTGTGAATTATTTTGTTAAAAAACAGCATTAACAATTAGATAACTTTGTAGTGACTTAGAGAAACGGTCTAATAAATTTAACAACAAAAAACTTCAACGAAAGGATGTTACAAATGAGAAAACATTCAAACAACCAAATTTACAACATGTTAAACCGTATGTTAAACTATGTATTAAAATGGACGCGGCTCACAAGTTCTAGCGATTGCGGTGTTAGCCGTTATCGTTCGGGTTTTGCTTTTATCGATCTTGTCGTTATCGCAGCTTTCTGCGTTCTGATTACGCTGATTGTTTCGTGTTCAAAGGTAGAAAAACCGACCACGGGAAATTCGGCGGCGACGAATACTGAAAATACCGACCTTCAAACCGATGAAAATTTAGCAACGGTATCATACGAAACAACCAGTACTGACAAACAATCGTGGATCAAATTTCTCGAAGAAAAAATGTTG
>JAISQH010000587.1 GCA_031274385.1 Planctomycetaceae bacterium
CTTGATGTACGATTTGTTTTCCGTCTTTCGTGTCCAACGACATAATCGTACCGCTCCGCGTTAAACGTAATTTGTAATGATTATTTTCATAAACGTAACCGCCGATGGTCGGACGAATAGGATTGTCATTATTATGATTACTATGATTATTATGATTATTATGAAAAGATAAAGCAATCTCCAAAGAGAAAAAAGGTGCAGTTTTAATTTGTGGAACAGTTTCGTCTGTCCATGAAAAAAGTAACGTTATGTCTCGCTTATTATCATTTAATACAGCCTGACGATACCGAATCGGAGGATGATTGCCAAAATCAATATTGAGGAAAGAATTATTGATAAAATGTGTTGCGGAGGTAAATTGATTTCCCCAATTACTTTGCGGTGTCATAAGTGAATCAAAAATAATATTGGTTCCTTGCGGACGCCAATAAATGGAACTATAAAAGCCATCGGGTGTTGAATGTTGAAGTTGAGGATGATATCGATAGGCGAGTGTTCCCTCAATAGTACCAGTCATCCACGTGATCGGTTCTGCAATCGGCAAAGAAAAAACGGCATTTTTCGGTATATCATTGCCTGTCCAGCGGCTTTCAATAAAAACGTGATAATTTGACTTGATTGAATAACGTGTTTCCAGAATTGCCTGACCGAATTTTTGTTTTACAAAAATTTCTTTTTCGTGAATATCAATGACCGGTTTCTCCGCTTTTTCTTTGACTTCTTTCGGTAACAAAATATCGGCGGCATTAATTAAAAGATTGTTGTCCACACAATAAACAGGCAGTCCCGTTTGAGTATCGATATAAATTATATAGCCGACATTTCCCTGCCTTGCGTCTAATTTGATAAAATTTTCAGAAATCGCTTCTTTCCATGAGGAAATACTTCTTTTTATTGATTCTGGAAGTTGACCGATTTCTTTTATTTGTTTTGAAAATTGAGGTTCTTCAAATGCTTGTTCGTTTTTTCGTAAAATAAAGACATCCGTATTAAGACAAGAAAGATCATCCAGTATCAAACGATGATCTGTTTTTTTAATTTGAAACGGCTTTTCGTCTCCCAATCGCAAACAATAAATCTCATTTTGTGAACGTAAATTCTTTGGTAATTTATCACAAGGAATACTCATCGTACTTTCATCACAACAGCCGCCGGTAAAATCTATAACAGCAATACTTGCATCGTCTCCTTTCGTCCGTAACACTGCAAAAACACCCGGCGGAGCATCGACAGAAAGATAATCAGCGTCGCCTCCATTTAATTCCGGTAACGCTTTTCGAACGTCAAAGATTTGCCGAAACGATGATTCATGTCCGATTTCTTCTTCGTGATAAACGAGCGGAATCCCGTGAATGAACGCAGTGAGCGCAACCAACTTTTGGTGTGGTTCCGTGCCGTACCAAAGTTGGGCGCGGAGCGAATCGTGAGATTCGACGTGGCGAAGACGCAGCATGTCGGGAATTTCGGAATATTGTTGTTCGTGAAGCCAACGCCGCAATCTTGTTATAAATTCTTCCGCCGGAAGTTTTCGTGCGTCATGAAGGACGGTGTAACACAAATCGAAATCGTAAGTCGCATCGCTCACCGCTCCCCAAATTCCCGTGTTGACTTCGGCAAGAATCCCGCCGTCCGGTTGTTCTTCTTTGACGGATTGACGGATTTTTCGCAACATATTCAGACCGCCCTGCGATTGCGAATGGGACGCTCTGGAATACGGAATTTCCGGGTTCCAATTCGGTATCTTGCTTCCGCCGCAAGCATCAACCCGATAACCGTCAATTCCGTACTCTTTAACGTAATATCGGGCAACCTCGCCCATGTAATCAATCCACGTCGGATGATTGAAATCAAATCCCCAATAATTCAACGTTGAACCGTCTTCGTCCTGAACAAGCCATTCCGGGTGTTTTTCCGAACGTTTATTGGGAATCCCGCCGCCGTGCGGAACAGAATCCTGCAAAACATGCAGACCGAGTTCGTGTGCTTTTTTGACCAACGCTTTGTATTCTGTTGGCGCAGTTTCCGGTGTTGTTCCGAGACCTTCTTGGAATTTGTAATAATCGCGGGGCCAATAAATCGACTTATCCTCAAGCGGCATCAGCCAAATAGCGTTACAACCGAGTTGTTTGATTTGATCGAGCAACGGCATCGAATTTTTGAAACCGCCAAGATCACGGCAACCGCTACCAATTGTTCCGCCGGGATGAAAAGAGTACAAAATTGCCGATTCAAACCATTTCGGTCGGTCATTCGGCGGAACATGTTTCAAATAACGCATCAAATCGTGAATTTGGAGCAACGCCGTTTCGCTGTCGCTATTAACGACACGAAAATAAGCGTCGCCCAATTTTTGTACGGAACCCGGCTTGACGTGTCCTTTCACATCGAACGATTGCGTGAGCCGAACACCGCCGTCACGCCGTTCAATACCGCTGTTCGGTCGGTCAGCGTAGTCGATTAAATTGTCGGAAAGTAAAATCACACTTTTTGTTTTATCAATTTGCAAAACAAGCGGCGCGGAATTTCTCCAACTTCCTTGTCGTGCGTTTTGATCCGATGTACCAAAATTTTCCGGCGTGAATTTTTTCGGCGGATATTGTCCCGGAATAAAAAATTCCGCATCATTTCTGAACGGAAACGTCGGTAACGACATCCAAAAGTTTTTGATTTTCACCGGTTTTTTACCATTGTACGTTAATTCGACATTTCGTCCCAGTGTTGCGGTGGGGACATCAACGGAATAACGAAACATCACAATCCAATCACCGATTTTTTGCGTTACATTAACAGCCGAAGGAGATTCTTTTTCGATTCCAACGAGTTCGAGTTTGCCTTTGCCGAAAATCCAATCGGCATCTTGTACGGTATTGGGCGCGGCGGGTTTGAGTGTCGCCTGAATATCAAACTGTTGATCGCCGCCGCCGGGAATCGTGATTGGTTCGCCGTGATACAAAATCTCGGTCATGTTTCCGGTTTTGTCGTCAAACCGAACCGCAAACTTCGCCGCGTCGCCAAGTTCGAAAGCAAACGCGGTTGAAAAACAAAAAAACGAACAAAAAAGAATCAATGAAAATCGTTGCATGGCAGTGAACATCTTGAAGAATGAATTATTAATGAATTATTAATGAATTATTTGGGTTGAGGTTGACTGAGCAAAATATTCCGATTGAGCAGTTGGATTTGTGTTTCAAGAGCCTTGACACTTTCTTTCAATTCCGTGATTTCTTTTCGTAACGAATCAACCGTTTGTTTGAGTCCGGTCAATTCCTTTGACGGTTGCGGCACCCAAGGCGAGTTTGCCCACGCCTGATCCTGATCAAAGGGAGCCGGTGACGAATCTATTGGGTTCGGCGGTAACGGGTTCGGCATCGGCAGGTTCGGTGCCAGCATGTTGGGAACTGTCCCGTATCCCTGAATCATCTGCTGCCAAGGTACAAGGCTTGCCCTGTTCTCATCGGGTCTGTTCTCATTAGGTCTGTTCTCATTAGGTATTGTCTGGTCCATCGCGGGATTTTTCGTTGCGGGATTTTCACGGCGTTGAATGAGAAGATTGGAACCGGCAGGCTGTTCCAACACCGGCTCAGAATTTTTTGGTACATTTGGTACATTTGGCAAATCCGGTAGATTCGGCAAGTCTTTCGTTTCCGTTACCGATTCCTCACCCTCAACAGGAACCCCTTGTATTTTGAGTTGGGCGTTGATTTCTTTCAACTGGTTTGCCAAGTCCGCTTGCTGTTCCTGAAGCGTTGTTGCGAGTTGTTTGTCATTCGGATCAATAAAACCCAGCGTTCGCTGCGTCTGCTGAAGTTCGAACGTTAATTGTTGACGCATTCTTAGCAACATCGCCGGATTCATACGCGGAAACGACGGCGGCATCACCGGAGGACGCGGCGGCTCCGTTAATGACGGTGCCGGTGGTTCCGTTTGCAACGGCTCCGTTTGTAACGGTTTCGGCGAAACGTCCTGAGCCATTGTCGAAACGGTTATTGTTAAACTAAACAGAACAAAAACGAAAACGCGAAATAAATAGAATGTCATCATTGTTAAAAAGTAACAAAATTACAATGTAAAAGGTTAAAAAACACGGTTGATTGAATTCTCACTCTTCTCTGACTTCGAGCAGTTTTTGTAACGTTTCCGGTTTCACTTCAAAAGCGGTTCCATGCCGGGCGTGAATGGGAAAACATAGTTTGTCTGTTTTATTCTCCCAGTTTTTCAAGTCCAGAGATTGAACGGCGCCGAAATGATGTTTCGTGTAACAGTCGTAATAAACAAACCATTCGTTACCGATTTTCAGGGCGGTGGGACCTTCCACCCAATTCGTGTGCGAAATCACTCCCTGAACTTCAAACGGTCCCGTCGGAGAAGAACCAATTG
>JAISQH010000005.1 GCA_031274385.1 Planctomycetaceae bacterium
AAAAAAACACGCAAGGCAAGAGAGAACTCACACGAGCATTCCGCCAACGAATCCGAGACGGTTCCTCCAACACAAAGTTTCCGAACCTTGCTGAACCGCCTTGCAACAATCTGCCTCACCCAATGCAAAATTCCAAACACCAACATTGAATTCAACAAAATAACCACACAAGACAACTTCCAAAATGAACTCATCAAACTAATCAAACAAATCACCACCACCGACTCAAATTAACCTTGTAGACAGTTCCAACTGACAAAAAAAAGTCATAAAGAACGTGCCTGTAGGAACTTAGGAAAAAAACGATCCGGAACTTCGGATTAATCGTTGCATCTGTTTTTTAGTATCTGTCCGTTTTCATTTGCGCATAAAAACGCAAAGAATCAAAGTGACCGTTTTCAAATTTCAATGTCCGTGAACGATGACCGAATTTTTATCAAGACCGACATCGTTTCGATAATCGGCGAACCGGTCTGCTCCGTAACGATCTTTGAGCCACTGAAAAACAGGTTTGTCCGATTGCTGCCAATAGATGTTTTCGTCCATCGTTAATCCGTTGCGGAAATCATCGTCGAACCGAACGCAACTTTCTGTCGCGTTGCAGAAAATATTGTTACGAATCGTAAAATTTGTTGTTTTCGCGGTGTTGTTGTACACCATAACATGCCGCCCGTTTTTGTCCGGGCGCTGAGCATGTCCCCAACCAAAACCGGCATTGAAACAAGCGTTGTTTTCGAACAGAATATGATCCGTAACAGATTCCGAATCCCGATTCCAATATTCGAACGAATATTCGCAGTTCCAGATTGTATTGTTGCGGTAAATAATGTTACGTTGTTGATTCACGCCATTGCCCTGATTGGTCAGCGCGGCGTCGTAAATTTCCCAGAACCGGCAATTTTCAACAAGACAATCGGAAGCGTCCGACCAAAACTCAATACCGTTACCAAAACGAACCCGGCGTCCTTCGCCTCCCTGCTGATATTGATCCGCTCCGCCAATCCAAGAAACATCCAAACCACGATAAACACAATGTTCGACTTTGGTTCCGCCAAAACCATGCGCGGCTCCGTAACGAATATCAAGATCGGTAAAGTGAACATATCGACAACAATTATGAAAAACAATATGCCGATGTAATGCCGCTTCGATATTTTTGTACAATGTTGCCGGATTTTTGTCTGAAAAAAAGAAAACGCGGTTGGTTTTCAATTCGTACCAAAAATTGTCCTGCGTTTTCAGGTCTTCCCGCGTCCATTTTTTGAATCCTGCTTTGTTGCCGTCGAGAATGAGATTGCCGACATCGGTATTGATACCGTTCGATTCGACAGTTGCCTCGCGGAGTTCCAACGGAACAAACGAAAACACAGCGTTTTGCGGTAAATCTTTACCAAGAAAAAACGTGAGCCGTGCATGATCACAATCTATATTGCAACGGAAAAGAATCTCTTGCTCCGTCCATTCCGTACCGATTTCAACCGGCAATTGAATTACGTTACCAAGTCCCGTCCACGGCGAACCGGATTCGGAAAAACGAATAGTTGTGACCGAAAACGGTTTCGTCGATTTAGTAGCAAATCGGAACAAATAATATTTTTCCGCATTGACCGGAAAACCGGCAGCAAAGAATTGGAGATGGTTCGAGGCACTGCCCGGCACCGAACAAACAATCTGATATTCTTTTTTCCCGGCATATTTTGACAGAGACGCAACGATTTTTCGTTCCGATTTTGCCCCGCCTTCTTGGTGAAGTCCCCATATCAGTTCGGCAAAATTCGTAACAGCGGCTTCGGAATGAACCGTATCGGGTCGGGTTGACCAAAGATGATTGCCTTCGTCGATCCAATCAGTCAATTTGTTGAGCGGCACACTGCCAAGCAATTTCGGTTTTTCACCATCGCCGTAAGAAGTATAAACGACTGGCTTACCTTCTTCGCCGGATTTGGGAACAAGTTGCCCGCGCCATTGCCCGCCGCGTTTGAATCGGACAATATCACCCGGTTTGATGTCGGCGTTGTTCACCGCCTTGAGTGATTGCCACGCCGCCGCCGGCGATGTTCCTGAGTTGGTATCGCTGCCGGATTCGGAATCAACATAATAATCAACTCCAAAAAGCAAACTGACCGACAAGAAAAACACTGTGAAAAATATCTGTTTCATTTTTCGATTCAAGAGGTTGTATTGTTAATGATAAATGGTTGCAATAATTTGACGGCATGACGGAAAGCGAAATAGATACAACTTTCGATAAGATTACTTTGTTTAACGAAAACGTTACTCCACCGATCTTTCCGAAACAGTTACCAATCCAGACCGCCCAATTATGCCGAAAATCCACCGTTACGGAAAATAATATACCGGGTTGATTATCCGTTGGCAAAAACGATGTCATCCATAGAAATAATCGCAACATGATCATTTAATATTGGAATACCACCTTTCCGTCCCATGCCGAAAGCCACACGATAAACATCGGGTATCTGTATTCTTTCCTTTGTCATTCTGCTTATCATTCCGAGATTTTCAAGGTCTTTCAGCAACCCTTCCTCGTCCTCATCAAGATTTTGCGGTAATAATTTTTGTTCCTTTTTTTGCTTCTCTTTTTTCCTTAATGTGTCAACAATTCCTATTTTCTGCCATAAATCAACAATTTCTTTTTTTTCAATAGGAACAGACAATACTTGGCAAGGTTTAAGGACATCTTCTACCCATGGATAATCTTCTTTCATTTCGATAACCCTCATTTTGGAAGCCGTTTGTACTCCGGACTGAATTCCTTCAAAATACAACGGATATTCCCATTTTTCAGGTATATCCTCCTCCGCCGCAACTCGGATCGCTGTACAAAAACTACGCGGACTTACTTTTTCGTTACAGTCCATCAAATGGTTCGGAAGCCATGTATAAGGGAAACCTCGTTTGTAAGCTGTTGCCGATGGCATTGTCATATACTTTCCCGCTATTCTCTCAAAAAGTTTTTGTTGCATACTTTCATCTTTCCTCAATTCATTAGGGAGTGTATAAATACCTTCTCTTTCTGTTACTTGACATTCCATTCCGATTGTCTCTTCTAAAAGATTCCGAAACACTTTGCCACTTTTTCCCTTCGCGTTTACCATTGATTGAAAAAACAACGCATAAAGGTCAACTTTACGCCAATCAAGTATGACTTTTCGGGCAAGTAATTTTGACGCATCAGGAAAGGCGGTGATTTCCTTATCATCCAGCATATCGGGACGTACAAATAATTTAAGCCGAATCGCACGATACGACTGGAATTCCAGAGCAATCTGAAATAATGATTTTGCCAATGGACGGATTTTGTACCAATTCAACGCCGATCGGTCAAGAGCGTCAAAGAGAATAAAATGGAACTTTTTCTTATTAGACAAATCCGCATCATAATTTCGCAACAAAATTTCTACAAGTTCAGGATTCGTTCTAACCCATTGATATTTTTCTTTCCACCCACCTTGTTTCGGAAATAACGAATCCGACCGGATTTGATTGATAATAACCGTTCGCCATATATCGGAAAATTCAGATTCCGTTGATGTCATTTCTCTTAGCGATTCTAATATTGGACGGCTTGGATAATTATCTTTAGTTTCTGTTCCAAATCCAACGGACACTCTTGTTACTGCCTCAATATTAGTGTTAGGAAAAGTATTTTTTATAAAATGGCGATGGTTTTCAGAAGAAAGGGTTGCTGTCCAAAAACTTTTTCCGGCTCCACGCATTCCTTCGACGATGGTGTTTTCCGGTTGCAGGGCTTTAATATGACTGGGCGGAACGTAAACTCTCCCCATAGGAAAATCAATTCCCGGCTCAATGTCAGGAAGCGAATCTATTATTGATTGCCGAAGTATTGCAATATTTTCTTTATCCATTTGCGTTATTTTTCCAATATTTTAGTTACAGTCTTAAATAACGAATCATAATTTGATTTGATTTTTTGTTGAGTGTCCGAATTGTCGAATTTGTGATAATCAAATTCTGATAAAAACTCATCCCACAAAATACCAATAGGGAAATGCGGAGCCTCTTCAATATTTCTATCAAACCAAAAAATTTTTTCGTCTTGACTTGTATCTCCCGATGAAATTGTATCATATAATATTTCCTGAAACAAACGATAAGATTCGTCTAAGAATGGCTTTTCTCTATGTCCCTTAGGCGGTATCAGTGCATGAACAACCTTCAGATTGCGACGTATTATATCAGCCTCTTTAGGAAATTGTTGCCAATGGGAAAAGAGTAATCGGTAACCTTGCCAACTTTGCGGTGTATCAACAATAAAGAGAAATGATTCGTCGGCTATTCGTACAATGCTTCCGGCGGAAAGATCGTGTAAACCGGCACGACAATCAATAAGAACCACATCAGGTTTTTCTGATTTTTCCGATTCAATAACCAGACGTTCTAAACGGTCAGAAAACCGCTCAATTCTTCCATCCTGTTTCGGAATATCAGCGTAAATCCGCGATAACTTGGCAAGATAACACGGATCAATGCGTTCGCCATCCGTTTTTGCACCCATTGCCGGAATAACCTTTATGTTACCATCCATATTGGTTGCCAAACGACTCGAAGCAGCCATATCCTGCAATAAATGATTTTCAACATTATCCACTGAATCCTCGACAAGCCAATCAACGATTCCATATTTCGGTTGGTTTTCAATCGGTAACAACATGCTTGCCAAGCCCGGCGATTCCAAATCAAAATCGAACACCAACACTTTTTTTCCTGATTGAGCCAAAAGAAATGCGATGGCAGCAACCGTTGTCGAACGACCAACCCCGCCCTTGAAACTATAAAAGGCAAGACGAGGAATCGTATGAAGTTCTGTCTTGGGACGCAACCAATCTTGCCCGGTAATTTGACGTTCCAATAATTTTATTTCCACGTCATTTCGCCGGAAAGTAAGAATATCTTGATTTTTGAACCATATATCCGATTCATACAGATCACATGCACAAAGTACCGAAGATTCGCCACGATAATAGGGACCAAGTTCTTTTAACGCATTTTCAATGTCATTGATGAGCTGTTGCTTCTCTTTCTTTCTATTTTTATCAAATTTCAAAAGGATGAGAATACGATTATAAATATCGCGTACTACGACCGTTTCGTCCTTCAAAATGTTGTCTGGCAACAATTTGATCAATAGATCGGCGACCTTGTCGAGTACGTCTCCAAATTCAATTTTCTTTTTCATAGAAATACTCCGTCTATTCGGCCTTCTTCTAATACTTCGCTAACATTTTTTGCTGACGCATACCAATCATTGAAATCTTTCATTTGGCTAATATCTTTTTCCGCCTCATATCGTTGGTCCGTATGCCATGTTCCCCAAGCATTGAATTTTTTTTGGTCAATCTTTGCAAGATATTGGGCACTTAATCTCCCTTGTGCTTCTATTTGTAACGTTGGTAACAAGTTTACAAGTTGATGGGCATGATCTTTAGTCGGTTTTGCCCCCGTTTTTTCGATCAGTGCTTTAATCCCGCACTCGGCAGAGAAACCGTACAGTTGCCCTGCATTGGGCAAACGGTTATCGTTTTGCAAATATTCAGCATCGCTAAAATGCCGTCTTGACGCTTCAAAAAAGTTTGGCATCGTAACAAAATAAAAGCGTGATTACTCCAGCATAAAACTTTTAACGACATCCGGCGGGGCGGGACCGTAGGTTTTCGGCTCCATCGAATTACCCGCTCTGCCTTGCGACAAGCCGCGAACTGCTGAGGTGTAACCGAACAAATTCGCCAACGGAGCCTCCGCTTCTATAACCGTTAGATGTCCACGAACCTCCGTCTGCGTAACCAAACCGCGCCGCTGATGAAGATCGCTGACGATGTCGCCGACATAATCGTCCGGCGTTGAAATTTCCAACTTCATAATCGGCTCCAACAAGACAATGCCAGCCCCGCGCAATCCCTTATGAAATGCATCGGACACGGCAATACGAAACGCCGTTTCCGTTGATTCCAATTCGCTGACCTGCGCATCCAGCAACGTGATACGGACATTCATCAAAGGGAAACCGAGTTGTCCGCCGCCTTGGCTCTCTTCACGGATTGATTCGAGAACCAACTGCTTAAACTGTTTGTCGAAAATTTCTTCTGAATATTCGCTGACAATTTCAACCGCCGCATTACCACTGGAACTCTGCTGAAGCGGTTCCAAACGCAGTTTCAATTCTGCCCAGTGCCGCTGACCGCCAAGATTCCGGTTACACTCGCCCTGAACTTCGACCGAACGTTGAATGGATTCCCGATAACTGACACGCGGATTATGAACCCGGACGTTGACCTTGTATTCCCGTAACAACCGGTGTTTGATGACTTCGAGATGCAGTTCCCCCATACCGCTGATGAGCATTTGGCTCGTCTCCTCATTTTCGTGAACGCGGAACGTCGGGTCTTGCCGCTTCATCATGTCAAGAACCTGTTTTAATTTTTTGTACTCTTCTGCCGAGTTTGGTTCAATCGCCATCGAAACAACGGTTTCGGGAAACAGAATGGATTCTAACAGAATCGGATGTTTAACGTCGCAGAGAGTATCGCCGGTTACGGAAAACCGCAGACCGATGACACCGCAAATATCGCCGGCGGCAACTTCCGTAATCTGTTCGCGCCGGTCGGCTTGAATACGCCACAGTTGCGGAACGTTTTCCTTTTTGTCTTCACGCGGATTCAAGACCCGGCTGTTCTGCTTCAACGTGCCGGAATAGACCCGGATATAGTGCAAATCGCCATGTTTGTCGGCTTGAATTTTGAAAATCAGTCCGCTGAACGGTTCATTAGGGTCGGACTTTCTCGACAGTTCGGGACAATCGGGTCGGGTCGGGTCTTGACCTTGCACGTCGGGAACATCAAGCGGCGACGGCAGATAATCATTCACGGCATCCATGACGGGCTGCACGCCGATGCCGTCCAGTGCAGAGCCGCACAACACGGGAACCGCCATATCGTTGATCGTTGCACTTCGGAGAACCCCGCGAATCATCTCGTCGGAAATCTCTTCTTCGGCAAGGAGCAATTCAGTGAGTTCGTCACTGTACAGCGAGAGATCGTCGAGCATTTGGCTGCGCCATTCAATGGCTTCGTCCTGCAATTCGTCGGGAATTTCCGACACGGTAACATCGTTGCCGTTGTCGCCGGAGAACGTGAGCATTTTCATCGTTACGAGATTGATGGTTGCCCGAAACGCTTCGGGAACGTGCGGCGGCCCTGCACCGACCGGCAGTGCAACGACGATAGGTTTGGCTCCGAGTCGATTTTTGATCTGACCGAGTGTACGATAAAAATCGGCACCCTCACGATCCATTTTGTTAATGAAAGCGATTCGCGGAACGTGATATTTATTTTCCTGCCTCCAAACGGTTTCGCTCTGGGCTTCGACACCTTCTCTGGCACTGAAGACGACCACTCCGCCATCGAGAACACGGAGCGAACGTTCAACTTCGGCGGTGAAATCGACGTGTCCCGGTGTGTCGATGAGATTGAAGGTATGATTTTTCCAATCGAAGGTTACGGCTGCGGCTTGAATGGTGATACCACGTTCTTGTTCTTCGGGATCGTAATCGGTAACGGTTGTCCCTTGATCGACCATTCCGACTTTGTGAACGAAGTTAGCATAAAAAAGCATTCGTTCTGTAACGGTTGTTTTACCTGCATCGATGTGGGCAATAATGCCGATGTTCCGTATCTGTTTTAGGTTGCGTGACATAATAATTCAATAAAAAATGATAAAATTTTCTTCCCTATTGTCCCGTCCAACACAGAGATTGTCAAGAGACCGTAAAATCAGAACCGCACACGAAGTAAGCGGAAAGAGAATACATCGTAACTGTCTATTTTATTTTGCGTGCAAAGACGCAAAGAGTCAAACGAACCTCTTTTTCGCATCCAGTAATCCATTTGTGGGATTCTACCACGAAAAACACGAAACATCACGAAAAATA
>JAISQH010000012.1 GCA_031274385.1 Planctomycetaceae bacterium
AGTTGATGTTTCGAAAAAATGGAGTCGTAACACGCGTAGTCATCTGTCACACCAATTCCGGCAAAGTGTTCGCCGAGTATTTTTGTTAAAACATCCTTACCACGCCCCACTCCGCAACAATAATAAACCTCCGCAATTGTTCCAAAAACCCACGTGTAACACGACTTCTTACCTTTTTTCCAGCCGGTCTCATCAACGTACAAAAGACTCGCCGCCGCAATCAATTCCGCCAATTGCTCGTACTCCGATTCCCAATCGAATGCAAATTGATACAACAAAATGAGTCCGCTTGTGATTTCGTAATTTTAATGTCCGTGTAAAATTGAATCAATTCGCACGATTTGTCTATCGACAAACCCATCCAATAAACATGATGTGCAAGCATGATGATAAATTCGATACCATATTCGCAACGACGATTGCGAACGCAGGGAATTTCAGGAATATTTTTAGAATCGGGTGTATCAAAAATCAGGTAACAAACATGGTTCTCACGCGAGTTCGCGGGGAGGACTCGTTATTTTTTTGCGAGTTGTCTTAATTTTAAAGAGGTATTGTTGGTCTTTGCATCCGTGACCTCTTGCGATGACACGTGCGACATCGGCATTGAAGCATTTCATGGAGGCATTTGTTACACCAAACTTCAAGATGTTCAATAATGCCCGTGTATTCCCCATCAATCCGGTTGCAAATCGTAACAACGGTTTTAATCTCGTTCTGATCCCTTATCTTTTCCGGCATTTTCTCGAAAAACGGACTCAACGATTCATTCGATTTTTCCTTATTCATGTACAACAATTCTCCTGCTACTGCATTCAATACAAGTGTTACATATTGACGATTTTTACCGGTATATTTTTGGATCAATCAAAAAACAGCGGCGAATTTTTTCCAAACAGCCGGTAATGATGCGGTTAATTCAATGTGTTGTTGTGTTGTCGGATGAGTTACGGAAAGTTTCCATGCGTGCAACGCAATTCCGTTAGGAAAATCCGTTTTGGCTCCGTATTTTCCGTCACCAAAAATCGGAGAACCATGACCCGCTAACTGAACCCGGATTTGATGTTTGCGACCCGTTTCCAACCGAATCTCAATCATAGAATTAACACCAATCTTTTGAAGTGTACGATATTGAAGTTTTGCTTCTTTACCGTCTCCGCTCCGGGTCAACCACACTTTTCTGTGACGTTTATCTTCCTGAATCCAATCAACCCATTCACCCTCCGGCGGATCAAGAGAACCTTCGGCTAACGCAACATAAATTTTCGTGACAGAATGAGTTCGAAATTGTTCATTAAGCCGTGCGGCGGCTTTGGATGTTCGGGCAAAAAGCACAACACCGGATACCGGAACATCCAATCGGCTCACAACTCCAAGATACACCTCGCCCGGTTTATCATATTTTCGTTTGATATAATCCTTGACACAGGTCAGGAGCGTTTCTTCTCCCGCCGCAAGTCCCATTGTTGCCAAACCACACGGCTTCACCACCGCTAAAAGATGATTGTCTTCGTATAGTATTTGCACAATTTCTATCCGGTAACCTGCGAAGAACAAAATTTCAGTACGGTTTCGTTTAACGGATTCGGATCAATCTGTTCCAGTTTTTGGGCAACTCTTTCCGCCAAACGAAAATCTCCGTCCTTTAACGCACAAACCAATTTTCGATTCAATAAACGAATCTCTTCATTCAGTAACCGAAGTACTCCCAAATCCGTTCGGCAACGGCGACATTCATCCCGCCAGGTTTGAACCGCACCGCAAACCGGACAATGACATTCAGTACGGTTAATCAGTGTCATACGGAATCCTCCAGATAATACAAGAGATCCTCCAACTGCGAAACAAGCAAACCCACTTGCTCCAAGTCGTTTCGATTAATCGCCTCAACCATTTCCTTAACCCGATTCGCAATCTCCTTCGTATCGTCACCGGTTGCCTTCGGAGCAAACGCGGTTGCCCGTTGAATCAACGCAATTTCCTTAGCATATTGTTCTTTCCGATCTTCGGAAAGACCCATTTGACTCACCAACGTCTCAAGGTCTTTTGATTCGGACGATTCAGATGATTCGGATCGTTCGGAATCGGTTTCCGAACCAATCAATCTCGATTCAACATCTTCAAAAAAGCCGTCCAGATGTTCACGGAAGGAACTGTCGGTTTCGTGTTTATGTTCGATTAAGGCATTTTCAACCGTAATGTTTCCGGCAAGCCCCGTATTCTTTTCTGTTGCAGTTACATGCAGAATGCCGTTAATGTCCAGATCAAACCGGCAAATAATCTCGTTACCGCGCGGAACCTTCGCAAGACCTTTCAGCCAAAAACTACCAATCAAAACGTTTTGACGAACATCGTCCGCCTCACCTTGATAAACATCAATTCTGACGTCTTCCTGATTATCAACCACCGTTCCGTACACTTGGGAACGGGAACAAGGAACCGGCGTGTTACGTTTAATGATCGGCGAAAAACGGAACGGTGAATCAATCATGATATCAAGAACGCTTGTTCCAAGTGTGTGAGGCGTAATATCGATCAAAACACGACCAATTTCCGCACCGGAAATCAGACCGCCCTGAACCGCCGCCCCCATTGTAACACAAAGATCAGGATCAATTTCACTGTGCAATTTGTCTCCCAACCGGCTTTCAAGTAATTGGTGAACAAGCGGCGTCCGTGACGCTCCGCCAACCATGATGACTTTGTCTATGTCGTTCGGATGCAATTGAGCGTCACGCAACGCATCACTAAGGCAAGTCAACGTCTTTTCAAGAAGCGGCAATATCTTTTCCTCATAGTCGCTTCGGCTTAATTCCATATCAAGATGTAACGGCGTTCCGTCTTTTTCAGCAATAAATTCCTCTTTAATCTGTGTGAACGGTTCCGTCGAAAGACGTTTTTTCGCTTCCTCAACCGCTTGTAAAACCCGAGACACCGCAACCGGAGTTTCACGAAGATCAACTTTGTGTTTCTTTTTAAATGTATCGCAAACATGATCAAAGAGCAGTTGATCAAAATCATCGCCGCCAAGATGCGTGTCGCCATGACTGGCTAAGACTTCCAGAACTCCTTCTTCAACACGAACAACCGATACGTCAAATGTTCCGCCGCCAAGATCATAAACCAGTAACGTCTCCTGTTGACTCGGTTCTGAGTTGTACACGAGCGACGCAGCCGTCGGTTCGTTGATAATTCGTACAACATCAAGACCCGCCAA
>JAISQH010000016.1 GCA_031274385.1 Planctomycetaceae bacterium
TATTTTTCGTGATGTTTCGAGTTTTTCGTGGTAGAATCCCACAAATTGATTACTTGATGCGAAAAAGATGTTCGTTTGACTCTTTGCGTCTTTGCGCGCAAAATAAAATAGACAGTTACAAATGAAACTCCTTCGGAGTTTTTTACGGAATTTTTACGGAATTGTTTTAGTTTTAGTTCAAAATGAAAATAATTTACCAAAATAATTTATCAAAATATCAATTGTGTAACAGCCGGAAGAATACGATTCAATTTTTTTGTTTCTTTTTACAACAATAATTTTTTACAACCATGAAAAATCTTGCTTCACCCATAGAACATTCGTCCGAAGAATCCAAAACGTCATTACCCAAGCGGCGTTTATTGCGTCAGGTTGTTGGTCCTGATGAAATTGCTGAAGTTGTCAGTAGTTGGACGGGGATTCCCATTAGCCGCATGATGGAAACCGAACGTACCAAACTTCTTGTTCTCGAAGAGCGGCTTCATCTTCGGCTTGTCGGTCAAGACGAAGCGGTTGATGCTGTTGCCAACGCCGTGCGCCGCAGCCGTAGCGGATTGCAAGACCCGAACCGTCCTATCGGTTCATTTCTGTTTCTGGGACCGACCGGCGTTGGCAAAACCGAACTTTGCAAAGCCCTTGCCGAAGCCATGTTCGATGACGAAAACGCCATGATCCGAATCGATATGAGCGAGTTCATGGAAAAACATTCTGTCAGTCGGCTTATCGGTGCTCCGCCGGGTTACGTCGGTTACGACGAAGGCGGAATGCTCACCGAATCGGTTCGGCGGCGTCCGTACAGTGTTGTGTTGTTTGACGAAATGGAAAAGGCTCATCGTGATGTGTTCAACGTGTTGCTTCAGGTTCTTGATGACGGTCGTTTGTCCGATAATCAGGGACACACGGTTGACTTTACGAACACAATTATCGTGATGACCTCGAATGTCGGCAGTCAGGTTATTCAGGAAATTGCCCGTGAAAATGGTTCCGAAGAAGAAATGCAAAACGCCGTAAAGGATTTATTGTACCAACATTTCCTGCCGGAGTTTTTGAACCGGATTGACGAAACAATTATTTTCCATCCGTTGAATCGAAATGAAATTACAAAAATTGTTGATTTACAACTGGAACGGTTAAAGAAACAACTGGAAAAACAGGGTGTTACATTAACGATTTCTGACCGGGCATCGGCAGAAATTGCGGAACAGGGTTATGATCCGGTATTCGGCGCACGACCGCTGAAACGGGTGATCCAACGGCAAATTCAGAATCCGCTTGCCGTACTGCTTTTGCGGCATCAACGCGATGAAAAATCAACCGTTCATGTCGGGTTCGAAAACGGAGAATTTGTGTTCCAATAACTTTCTGTTCCGTTCACTCCTTGTCCGCAAAAAATGTTAACGTCAATTTCAAAATCAGGTTCCTTTTAAGATCAGGATGCTGATAAACGGGTCTTGAAAAATTTTTTATCCAAAGTAGAATAAGTTGAATAAAAAGTTGTCAGAGCAACGTATTGTGAACAGAATCAGGCAATTCGGATGAAAAAACCATGCAAAATCGAATCGATCGCCAACGTAGAATTGTCCCGGAGTTGGGCGGTGGTTCGCCGCATGACACTTTCTGTTGTAAAACAGTGGGTGATCCTAAAATTGCCGGTGATTTGTTGAAACATTACAGTTGTGAACCTGCTATTGCAAAATATGTCAATCTCAAAGTGTTGGATCCGCAGGAAACCCGGAAATTGACAAAGGAACTCAAAAAATTATTTTTGGATATTGCATTTATTGCTCCTTTTCAGGACAATTCCAAGAAGTCAAAATTCCTTTTCATTTTTGAACACAAATCGCGTCCTTCGCGGTTTGTACCGATTCAAGGCGGAACTTATGCGTTTCTAACGCTTTATCGGGAATTGGTTTCTGACAAACAACCCGCACCGAATAAAAAATACGTACCCTCTATTCCCATTATGGTACTGATTTATTGCGGTGATGAGGACATAGACGGCGTGATTCGATTTCAAGACATTTATCCGAAGGGCGAGATACCGGACGATTTGAAACGGTTTGTACCGCAGTTTGAAATGTTGGTCATTAACTTTCGGAAATTCGATTACGGGAATTTACCGGGCGATCCCGAAACACAATCGGTTGTTGAGTCGATGAAGCGGGCATTTGACGGGACTTTTACAAAAAACTTAGGTCATATTGTCGGGCGTCTTACTCAACAAGGACTCGATACCCGAATTTCGGAGTTGATTACGGACATTGTCCGGTATTGTGCTTGGGTTGAGGGACTTACCGAAAAACAAGTTGAAACCACAATCACCACAGTTATCAAAGGAGAAAGAGGAAGACAAATGGCACGAACAGTTCTCAAAGGCGTTATTAAAACGGGTTACGAATCCGGACTTTCCAGAGGTCAAATCATCGGTGAAGCAAGAGGTGAATCCAAAGGTGAAACCGTAAAAGCACAGGAAATTGCGCGGAATCTCAAAAAGATGGGATTCAAAACGCCGGACATTGTGAAGGCGACAGGTTTGCCAATAAAAGTGGTTAATAAATTAGACTAAATTTTTTAATCAGGAAATTTCAATCCGAAAACCTGTGTGTTTGTTGTTGTTATCAAACGAGGAAGACAAATGGCACGAACAGTTCTCAAAGGCGTTATTAAAACGGGTTACGAATCAGGACTTGCCAGAGGTCAAATCATTGGTGAAGCCAGAGGAAGAACCGAGGGAAAATCCATAAAAGCGCAGGAAATTGCGCGGAATCTCAAAAAGATGGGATTCAAAACGCCGGACATTGTGAAGGCGACAGGTTTGCCAATAAAAGTGGTTAATAAATTGGGCTGAAATTTTTTGTATAATTTCTTTGTATAATTTTTGTACTAATTCAATGATACGAACACGTTTTGCACCGAGTCCGACGGGTTATCTTCATATTGGCGGCGTCCGAACCGCGTTATTCTGTTGGCTTTTTGCCCGGAAACACGGCGGGCAATTTATTTTGCGGATTGACGACACGGATCAGCAGCGAAATGTTGAGGAAGCCTTGCAACCGATTTTGGAGGGTCTTCATTGGCTTGGTATTGATTGGGATGAAGGACCTGGAGTTGGTGGTTTGCACGCGCCGTATTACCAATCGCAGCGTTCGGAGAAATATCAGGCGGCGGTGGACGAGTTGATTCGGAGTGGTTTTGCGTACAGGGACTTTGCCAAGCCGGAAGAAATTCAGGCGGAACGCGATGCGGCGATTGCTGAAAAAAAAACATTTACGTACAGTCGCCGTTGGATGGCTGAAACGGAAACTATTGCACGGCGATTCGAATCGGAAGGCAGACAAGGAGTGGTTCGGCTCAAGATGCCCCGTGAAGGTCAACTCGTTATCAATGATTTGATTCGCGGGCGAGTCGTGTTTGATTGGGCAACAGAACAAGATCATGTGATTCAGCGGGCAGACGGTTCTTTCATTTACCATTTGGCGAATGTTGTTGACGATCAGGATTTTGAGATTTCGCACGTTATTCGGGCGGAAGAACATTTGTCCAACACGCCGCGTCAGATTTTTATGATTCAGTCATTGGGTTATCGGTTACCGGAATACGCTCACTTGCCGTTTGTTGCGGAGCCGGGAAGTAAAACGAAACTCAGTAAGCGAAAACTGGACAAATATCTCAAGAATAAGGATTTTGCCAAACTTGTTCAGCATGGCAAATTGATTGCAGACCGGATTGGTCTTGAAACAACAACTGATGGATTTAATCCGGTGATTGTTGATTTTTATCAAAAGGTCGGATATTTACCGGAAGCGATTGTCAATTACATAGCACTTGTTGGTTGGGCGTTGGATGACAAAGCCGAATTTTTTCGGAAGCAAGATTTAATTGATCATTTTTCTTTGGAGGGGGTGACCAAAGGGGCGGCGTCATTTGATCCGCAAAAACTTTTTGCGTTTCAGGAAAAACACATGTTGACCAAATCGGTGGACGAAAAAAAAGTGTTGTGCACACCGTTTTTGGAACAAGCCGGGCTTCTTACGCCTCATTCTCCGTTTCCCGCGTTTTATTCTTTGCTGATTCAATATGCCGGAGACCGGATTAAAGTTGGGGGGGACATTTTGGATTTTTCGGATTTCTTTTTGCCTGACGATGAATTTCCTTACGACGAAGCGGCGTTTGCGAAACGAATTTCCGAACCGCCGGAAGCCAAAACGCTTTTGCAGGAATTTCGTGACGAATTAGCGGCACAACCTCTTTTTGATTGTGTTTCGCTGGAACAACTGATGCAACAGTTTTTGGACAAAAAACAGATCAAGGTCGGGCAACTGATTCACGCATTGCGTATTGCCGTAACTGGAAAAAGTATTGGTTTTGGCATGTTCGAAACGCTTGAAATTCTCGGCAAGGAACGAGTTCTCAAACGGCTTGACCGGACATTACGGAAATAACCTGATAATATTTTTGTAACCGTTCGCTGCTTTCAACGACTCTTTTCAAAGGAGCAACCAAATGTTGAAACGATTATTATTCATTTATTTTCTGTTGTCGATACAATTTGTTTTGGCGGCGGAAACATCGGAGGTTTTGCTGGAAGCGGAACATTTTGCCGACTATGGCGGTTGGGTTCACGATTCGCAGTTTATGGATCAGATGGGGTCGCCGTTTCTTTTGGCACATGGTCTTGGCACGCCGGTGAACGATGCTGTAACAGAATTGAAACTCGCGCCGGGAGCTTACCGCGTTTGGGTACGGACGCGGGATTGGGTTGCCGTTTGGAACGCACCGGGAACGCCGGGAAAATTCCAACTGCTCATCAATGGCAAACCGCTCGAACCACTTTTCGGTACGGAAAATGCCGAATGGCATTGGCAAAACGGCGGAACAGTTGAAATCTCCGGCGAAACAACAAAAATTGCGTTACATGATTTAACCGGTTTTGAAGGACGATGTGACGCGGTTCTCTTTTCACGCAACGAAAATTTCGTGCCGACTAACGAACCGAAATTGCTTGCCAAAATGCGGCGGCAACTGCTTGGATTCCCGGAAACACCGGAATTGAAGGGCGATTTTGATCTTGTGGTTGTTGGCGGCGGTATTGCCGGAATTTGTTCCGCTGTCTCCGCCGCGCGTCACGGTCTGACTGTTGCGCTCATTCAGGATCGTCCTGTTCTTGGCGGAAACAACAGCAGTGAAGTTCGTGTTTGGCTGCAAGGCGCAAGAAACATTGCTCCGTACAAAAATATCGGCAATATCGTTTCGGAATTGGAACAACAGAAATCCGCCCATTACGGTCCGGCGAATACCGCCGATCTTTATGAAGATGAACGGAAAATCGCTATCGTCAAAGCGGAGAAAAAGATAACGCTTTTTTTGGAATACCGTGTCAATAATACAATC
The DNA here is from genome assembly GCA_031274385.1 of Planctomycetaceae bacterium. Classification (GTDB taxonomy): domain Bacteria; phylum Planctomycetota; class Planctomycetia; order Pirellulales; family Thermoguttaceae; genus WRKP01. Next base: position 5,392 of record JAISQH010000016.1, read on the forward strand.
AAAAACGGTAATCGAATTGCCGGTGTTATTGCACAAAATACCCGAACCGGACGCAGTTATCGGTTTGACGGTCAACTGTTTGTTGATTGTACCGGAGACGGCTGTCTTGGTTTTCTTGCCGGAGCCGACTGTGAATTGACCGAAGAAGGACACATGGGACCTTGTAATTTGTGGAACATTGTCGATATTGGTACGGAATCACCGTTTCCGCGTTGTCCGTGGGCACTTGATCTTTCCGACAAACCGTTTCCGGGACGTAACAACAAAGAACCGCTTAAACTTGGCGGTTGGTATTGGGAAAGCGGATTTTATCATGATCCGATTGAGAAGGCGGAATATATTCGTGACTGGAATTTTCGTGCCGCTTACGGGGCGTGGGACGCGTTGAAAAATACCGATCATGCTTTTCCAACATCAAAATTGAATTGGATGGCGCACATCGCTGGTAAACGGGAATCCCGGCGCTTGATGGGTGACGTGATTTTGTCGAAAGAGGATTTAATCAACGCCGTTCAGTATGAAGACGCCGCTGTTCCGACCGGTTGGCCCATTGACTTACATTTACCGGAACCGAAATATCAAAAAGGGTTTGAAGGTAACGAATTTATTTCTGTTGCGCATTATACAAAATTTCCGGGACCGTATTGGATTCCCTATCGTTGTTTGTATTCGCGTAACATCGAAAACCTGTTTATGGCTGGACGGGATATTAGCGTAACTCACGAAGGACTTGGTACATCGCGGGTCATGCGTACCGGCGGTTGCATGGGTGAAATTGTCGGCATGGCGGCGTCGCTTTGCAAAAAATACGGAACAACTCCGCGAAGTATTTATCAGGTTCATCTTACCGAGTTGAAGTCGCTCATGGAAAAAGGCGTTACGCCATCACCGGAATTTGCGCCGCAAAAACCGAAATCGTTGAAACCGACCGCCGGAAATTTAGCAGGTAACGCTGTTGTAACTGTTTCGGATAATACCCAACAGGCAAATAAATTAAACGATGGCGATCTTGATTTGAACTTAAACGAATCGCGCTGGGTGAGCGGCAAGGCGGATCGTCACGAAATCGTATTTGAATGGAACAAACCGGTTACGATCAATTCGGTACGAATTGTCAGCGGTTATACAGCCGGTGGTTCAACAATTGCGCCGATTTCGGATTTCCGGTTACAGGACAAACGAAACGGCGAATGGATTGACATTTTGCGAAGCGATATTTCCGGTAACGAAAAAATTGATTATCGGAAACAATTTTCCGAAACAACAACCCAATCGCTCCGCCTTGTCATCACCGGAACCCGTGACAAGATCGCCCGAATTTGGGAAATCGAATTTTATTAGACTTATTCCAAAACTTGAAAAAGTGTGTCATGAAGTTTTAGTTTTGTCAACGTAATTGTCTATTTTGTTTTTCATGTTTGCGCGCAAAGACGCAAAGAATCAAACGAGCATCTTTATCATATCCGGTTATCAATTT
>JAISQH010000060.1 GCA_031274385.1 Planctomycetaceae bacterium
AATTTTTGAGAATATCCCTTGAATAAAATTAAAAATAAACACGCTCAAAAACAGTGCAAGTTAAAACTAACCTTGAAATTCTTTGCGTCTTTGCGCGCAATCTTGAAAAACAAAATAGAAAGGTACATTGAACAGATTTTCATAAAAACGAATCGTTGGATAACTACCAAATTGTCGGAATTCTACCCCAAAATGACACAAACAGACCAACCCGAAAATAAACAATCCCCACTCGCCAATCCCACAAAAAATTTTTTGGCAATTGGGGTTATATTAAAAATAATTTCCTTTATTTTATCTATCTGCTTGTCATTACAACGGTTATGTCAAAAAAATCACTCCCGATTTCATCTCACACCCACTTTTTCATACGCTATGAGCCTTGTCAATTTTTAGCAATCTGGTACGCTATGTGAATATATGTTGAGTTATCCCAAAATTCAGGCTTTTGATTTTAGGGTTGTCAAAAAATCAGCATAGCGTCACCAAAGTGTTCGTTTGAACCGGTTAAAACATTTTATTTTTTATCAGCACACCAACCAATATTGAGCAGGAGTCTCCATGAAATTCAATGCCGACGAAATCGCCTCTGTTATTCAGAAAGAAATTGAACAATACGAACAGAAAATTGATGTCCGTGAAGTCGGACGTGTCCTCGAAGTCGGCGATGGTATCGCACAGATTTACGGTCTGTCCGGTGTCATGGCAGGGGAAATGATCGAATTTCCCCACGGCGTCATGGGACTCGCCTTCAACCTCGAAGAAAATTCTGTCGGTGCCATCATTCTTGGAAATTATCTCAAACTCCAAGAAGGTGACGAAGCTAAAACCACCGGCAAACTTCTTTCCGTTCCGGTCGGTGAAGCCGTTTTAGGACGGGTTCTCGATCCGCTCGGTAATCCCTTGGACGGCAAAGGTCCCATCGTTACAAATACATTTCGCGAAGTCGAAAGTATCGCGCCGGGTATCGCGGATCGTCAACCGGTTCGCGAATCACTCGCCACCGGAATCAAAGCCATCGACGCCATGACACCCATCGGACGAGGACAACGTGAACTCATCATCGGTGACCGCAAAACCGGTAAAACAGCAATCTGCATCGACACCATTCTCAACCAAAAAGAAACCGGCGTCAAATGTTTTTATGTTGCCGTCGGTCAAAAAGATTCCACCGTTGCCGGGATTATTGAAACGTTACGGCAATACGGTGCCATGGATTATACAACCGTGATTGTAGCGGGCGCGAGTTCGCCTGCTCCGTTACAATATATTGCTCCGTATGCCGGTTGCGCCATGGCGGAGTATTTTATGTACAACGGTCAGCATACCTTAGTGGTGTACGACGATTTATCGAAACAAGCCACCGCGTATCGGCAAATTTCATTGTTGATGCGCCGCCCGCCGGGACGTGAAGCGTTTCCGGGTGACATTTTTTATTGTCACAGCCGACTTCTGGAACGGTCAGCAAAATTGTCAAAAGAACTCGGCGGCGGTTCTCTCACCGCACTGCCGATTGTTGAAACACTGGAAGGCGAAGTCTCCGCCTATATTCCAACCAACGTTATTTCCATCACTGACGGTCAAATTTATTTGCAACCGGATTTATTTTTCAGAGGTCAACGTCCGGCAATGAATGTCGGTATTTCGGTGAGCCGAGTTGGCGGTTCGGCGCAAATTCCGGCAATGAAACAGGTTGCGGGCGGTATGCGGCTCGATATGGCGGCGTTCCGGGAACTGGAAGCGTTCGCACAACTCGGAACCGATCTCGACGCCGCCACTCAAGCCCGCCTCGATCGCGGTTACCGAATCAACGAACTCATCAAACAAGGTCTGTGTAAACCAATGCACGTCATCGATCAGGTCTTCGTCATTTATGCCGGAACGCATGGCTTTATCGATACAGTAAAAATCAATGACGTGTTACGCTGGGAAAACGAGTTCCTCTTGTTCCTACATAGTTCACATAAAAACGTTTGGCAAAAACTGAACGAAAAGAAAAAACTCGACAACGAATTAACCGCCGAAATGGACAACGTCCTCGAAGCGTTCAACAAAACATTTGTGTAACCTTTGCTCGTGTGCTAACCGCCCCGCTTGCGGGACGTTGGAGACTGACCGATGGCTGTTATCGAAACACTTCGTGAAAAAAAAAACCAAGCTCACTCCGCTTCCTTGAACGTTTGTACATAGACATCATCGAACCCATTGGACATCGCGCCAAGGAACGCAGTATGTCGTATCAAAAAACGTACGCACAAGTAGTGAACAAATTCACTCTTGCTTTTTCACAAGAATTTTGTGATGACGGAATTATTAATTGGGAACGGCTTACTCGATTTGTTTCCGAAAAATTTCCAATTAAAAAGAGTGTTAAAGGCAGGAAGTAAACTGAAAACTGTAGAAGAATTTTGGGATTTTCTTGGCGGTCAGGGGACTTATGATGAGTTGCTCGATTGTTTTGAAAAAGCCGGTAAGGAGTTGAGACCGGAGATTGATGGGTATTTTGGTAAATTCAATAATCGGGAATCAAGAGGTATTTAATGGAATCGTTAAGAACAATTATTCATTCGGCGCAGTTGGCATCGGTTATTGATTTGCCGGTTGGTTTGCAAAATCGAGAAGTTGAAATCATCGTTTTGCCGTCAACAGCGGCAACGTCGGAACCTGTAACTGAACGAAAAACGCAGAAAGGCTGTTTGAAACAATACGCCAATCCTGATTTATGGGAGTTGGAAAAAGGGGCTTGGGGACGTGTAACTGTTGAAAAATATTTGGAGAATAAATCGTGATCGTTTTTGATACAAATGCCGTTTTGCGATATATTCTTCAAGATATGGTCGATATTGCGGATTATGTAGAATCACAAATGCAACGTGAAAAATACATGATTCCAGTAGAAGTGCTTGCAGAAATTGTTTATGTTTTGGAGAAGGTGTACAAAATTGATCGACAACGAATTGCACACGAATTGGTGCTTACCGTCAACGAACCAAACGCCTTGATTCCACACAAGCAAGTTGTTGAAAAGGCATTACAGGTTTATGACCAAACTAAACTCGATTTCGTTGATTGTCTCCTTATCGGTTACGCGAAAATTGAAGGTCATCGAATTATTTCGTATGACAAAAAACTGAATAACTACTTAACCGCCAATGGCGCGGTTTCTGGAACACAAACTTGAAACTTTAATTTCATACCCACATGGCAAAATCACGAGCATTAGATAAGCGTCGCAAGTCTGTTAGGAGTATTCGCAAGATTACGCGGACAATGGAACTTGTTGCGACGGCGCAATTTAAGAAGGCGATGGAAAAAGCGGTTGCGGCTGACGCTTACACGAAGCGGTTGGTCGGACTGGTTCACGATTTGTCGTTGTCCGGTGAACAACTGGCACATCCGCTCCTTGTCGAACGGAAACAAGATCGTTCGCAAAAAGATGTTGTGTTGTTGGTACTCAGTGCCAATCGCGGTATGTGCGGAGGATTCAACGCCGGTGTCATGCGGTTGGCTGCACAACGGCTCAGGAATTTTCAGAAAGATTATGCGGGCGTGTCTCTTGAAGTTTCCGGGAAACGCGGTATTTCAGCGTTTAAGTTTCGCGGTGCGGAAATTGCGGAGTCCTACATTCATCTTCAGGATAAGCCAACATTGGAGCAAGTCACCGAACTTGCCGACCACTATTTGGAAGATTTTATTACAGATAAAATTGATCGGCTTGACGTTTGTTACACAAAATTCGATTCGCTCAGCCGACAATACGCGGTGATTGAAACCTTGCTTCCGATTACCGAATTGACCATCGAAGGCGATGTCAACGCCGTGCAGGACGAACTGGATGCCGACTTGAAAAAGGCGGCATTGGTTAAACAAGCACACGAAATGACTGCAAACCGTACCGATAAAGGTGCCGCCGGTTTGAAAGAACGCGGTAATATCATGTTCGAATTTCTGCCGTCACCGGAAAGCATTTTGGAAGAACTTGTTCCGAAAGCATTCAAATCGAAACTGTTCAAATGTTTCCTTGACTCCGCCGTCAGTGAACAGATCGCCCGAATGGTTGCTATGAAAGCCGCCACAGAAAATGCCGACAAAATGATCGGATTGTTGACCACATCGTACAACCGAGCCAGGCAATCGCAGATTACGAGCGAAATTCTCGAAATCATCAGCGGTGCCGACGCTTTGGCAAATTAGGAATTGAAAATTTTTGTTTCCACCACGTCACAACACCTTTGGTCTGTTTTGCAACGGTCAATTTTTATGATGAAATAAACGATCCACAACATCGCGGAATGTTCAAATTCTTCGATAAGTCGTTTATTGCTAAAAAAGTTAATGTAGATTTTATTACAAAAATATCGTGCCTCCCCGATTATGTTAGTGAGGTTTTGTTATGAAATATCCTGTTATCAGAAATACTCAATACGATTATTTGGGGCAGTCTTATGCGTCGTTGTATCCCAACCTGCATAAGTATCCGGCAGCGATGTTGCCCCAAATCGGAATTGATATTTTAAGGGAATTTAAGATTTCAAAAGGCAGCCTCCTTGATCCTTACTGCGGTTCCGGTTCTTCTTTTGCCAGCGGACTGGAATGCGGGTTAACCGAAATGGCGGGTTACGATATTAACCCGTTGGCAGTGTTAATATCAAAAGTAAGATTTACGCGGTTGTCAATCCCGGAAACACTTGAAATTCGGCAAACTTTCCGAAACGATTTTTACGAATTTTTGAAAGACGAAAACAACATAAAAAAATTGAAAAGACCTTCCATTACAAATATTCAATTTTGGTTTTCCGAAGAAGTCATCACCAACTTAACCATTCTTAAACATTTTATTGATAAAATTAAAAACGAACAAATTAAAAATTTTTTTCTAATTCCCTTTTCTGAAACGGTACGAGAATGTTCTTATACAAGAAACTGTGAGTTCAAACTTTATCGGATGAAATCGGAAGATATACTTCGTTTTAATCCCGATGTTATTGGAATATTTTTTAAGAAATTGGAGGATACGATTTATTTGTACACAAATTTTTATTCTGATAAATTAGAGAAAAATGTAAAAATTGATGTACACGCTTCGACATTCCAACCGAAAAATAAAATTTTTGATGTAGTATTAACAAGTCCGCCTTACGGTGACAGCCGGACAACAGTTGCCTACGGGCAGTTTTCAACATTTTCCAACGAATGGCTCGGAATTAAAAACGCACGAAAAATCGACAAAAT
>JAISQH010000064.1 GCA_031274385.1 Planctomycetaceae bacterium
TTCCTGAAGACGTGATTCAAGATATTTAACCCGATTAAGATGTTCGTTCAATGTCATAGAAAAATAGTAAGAAATTTAAACAGGAATGTCAAGTGCAACTTTTTAAAATAGACAGTTACCAACCTATTCCCGAACATTTGAATGGCAACAACCGATTGTTGATGAGACCGCCTTGTATCTTGATTTGGGTGAAGTCAAAAACATTACGGAAATCATTTTGAATGGAAAAAATCTGGGTGTATTGTGGAAACCGCCTTTTCGTCTCGATATTTCTCAAGCAATCAAACAGGGTGAGAACCGGCTTGAGATTCGTGTAACCAATTTGTGAATCAATCGTTTGATCGGTGACAAAAAGTTACATCCTGATCCGACATTGAATTATTCACCTCAAAGACCAAACTGGTCAGCCGAGTGCGGATTAAAAGCAATTCCGGAATGAGTCAAAACCGGAGGAAAAAGTCCGGTCGGACGAACAACTTTTGTCCTTTTTCAATTTTATAACGGAAAAAGTCCGTTACTGCCTTCAGGTCTTCTCAGACCGGTTAAGGTGTATTCAAGAATACCACAACAGGTAAAATTGTAACTGGATATAACGAAGATGTTCGTTGGGTTTATTGCGTCTTTGTACGCCAATGAAAAGAGACAGTTACCGACGGAATTATCATCAAAACAGTCGGCAAGAATTTTGTCCGAAATTATTCGGAATGAGTGGGAACATTCGGCGTTCCTGTTACAAATTGACGCAGGGTTTCAACACGATTCGGGGTTTTCGACAGACTTTCTCCAATCAAAAACGAACCGATACCGGCTTGCATTGTTCTTTCAATATCAGTACGAGAAACAATGCCGCTGGCAGCAACAATCGTTTGATCCGGCGTAAAAGAACCGGCGAAATGCCGAGCACTTTCTGTGTCAAGTATCATTGTTGCCAGATTTCGATTATTGATACCGATAAGCGGAAAATGAAACGGTTCGATTTTTTTGATGTCGCTTTCATCGAATACTTCAACCAATACATCAAGTTGCAATGCGGTTGCCAGGTCATGGAACGCTTTGAGTTGCGGAGCATCAAGGCATCGGGTAATCAGCAGCATACAGTCCGCATACAATGCCGTTTCGTACACCTGATATTCCGAAACAATAAAATCTTTCCGCAAAACCGGCAGACGGCAATTTTTTCGGGCAATCATTAAATCGTCCAACGTACCGAAAAAGTATCGCGGTTCGGTCAACACCGAAAGGCACGCAGCACCGCCGGTTTCATATTCTGTTGCGAAAAGAGCAGGATCAAGATCGGGAGCAAACAATCCTTTGGATGGACTGCCCCGTTTGATCTCCGCAATCACCGCCGCAACATTCGCCGATAATTGCAACTTATTTTGCAATGCCAAACGAAAATGCCGAAAATCCGTACGTTCCCGATATCGGACGTTCCATTCGGATTGGGAAATGGTTTTCGTTTCGTAATCATTCCGGCGTGAACTTATTATTTCGTTCAAAATATTCATTTTGGTCAATTATTTAATCTGTGACTGATTGTTAATTTTGATTTGCGCGCAAAGACGCAAAGAAAATTATTATTGGTTTCAACTTCCCCAAATTAATCACTTTTTATTGAACTCCTACGGAGTTCTCGTTTTTTTGTACACTTACCCCGTGCTGCACTTCGTTGGATCGGGGTTATCAAAATTAAATTCCTTCGGAGTTGTTTTTGTTCAGAGATGTAACATATTTTTGAATGGTTATAAAGGTTCAATATTCGGCGGAGGCTTCGATTAATTGTTCCAATTTATTGAGTGCGGCACCGGAATCAATGGATTCAGCGGCAAGGCGAATCCCTTCTTCGATGGTTGTTGCTTTTTCCGCGCAGACCAAAGCGGCGGCAGTGTTCAGGAGTACGATATTCCGTTTGCCGCCGCGAATGGTTCCGGCAAGAATATCGTGCAAAAATCGGGCGTTTTCTGTTGCATCGCCGCCGCGCAATTCGTCAGGATTTGCCAATTCACCGTCGAAATAAAGTTCCGGGAAAAAATCGTACGTTTTGAATTGTCCGTTGAAAAATTGTGTAACACGGCTTCGTGTTGTCAGAGTCAGTTCGTCCATTCCGTCATAACCGTACACAACCATCGCGCGGCGGCAACCGAGTTCACGAAGAACTGCGGTAAACATTTCGGTCAACTTCGGATCGTACACTCCCAGCAACACACAGCCTGCTCCGGCAGGATTGGTCAACGGACCAAGCAGGTTGAACAGCGTCCGAATCCCTAAAAATTGACGAAGCGGCGCAACACGGCGCATTGCAGGATGAAATTGTTGCGCAAACAAAAATCCGACTCCGATTTTGGCAATGATTTCTTCGACTTGTTCCGGTAACAGTTTTAAGTTCACACCGCACGCTTCCAGAACATCTGCGCTTCCGCAACGGCTTGACACGGCGCGGTTGCCATGCTTGGCAACCACCACTCCGGCTCCTGCGGTCACGAACGCGGAAGTTGTTGAAACGTTAATTGTGTGGAGTGAATCGCCGCCGGTTCCGACAATATCGACCACCGGAGAACCGAGAACCTGAATACGCCGCGCGTGATGCCGCAAACTCCGTGCCGCACCGACAAGTTCCTGAACCGTTTCGCCCTTCGCCGCCAGTGTTGTGAGAAAACCGGACAATAAAATAAATTCTTCGGTAGTTAATTCGTGTTCTGTACCGGAAAACACCGCATCAAAAAGCGTTTCGACTTCATGTGCCGAAAGATTTTCGTGCCGAATAAACCGCTGAATCGCCTGACGGCATTGTATTGTAAAGGTATTGATGTTCATAAATGATCGTTTGATTTATCGTTAGGCAACTTCTAAAAACTCTTTTTTAACCACGAAAACCACAAAAAAACACGAAAGAATTTTTGTTGCAACTTTTTTACTATAAATGATTGACTGCAATTATATTTTTCGTGAAATTTCGTGTGTTTCGTGGTTAGTCTCGGTTTTTAGAAGTTGCCTTTATAAAAACGCAACCAAATTTTAAAGTGGAAATGAGTATACCAAGTGGACTTCTAAAAATGAAGATTCTACCACGAAAAACACAAAATTTCACGAAAAAAAAAGTTATTTTGGTGTTCGGGTGTTGTTTTTGATCCGGCTGTGTTATAATCTGTTCCTTGACGCAAAATTTTCATGCCGTTTTCGGTAGCCGTTTCCATTTTTTTCAGAGAAAAAACCCCAAAAATTCCCATGAACAAAATCAAATTATTTTATCGGCAAGGCTTTACGCTTATGGAACTTCTGATTGTTATGGCAATTATTATTGCGCTGTTTGCGCTCATGTTGCCGGCAATCATGAACTACCAGAAGAATGCCCGAGTCAAGGAAGCGAATATCCAAATCAAGCAAATCGAAGGTGCTTTAGAAATGTATGCCACCGAAAATCGCGGGTATCCGACAACAGAACAAGGACTTTACACACTGGTCTATTTGCCTGACAACCTGACAACAACCAATCCGGCGTTCGCTCAGCCATCCGGTATGATGCCCGGAACCGATACCGCCTTCGGCGGAAACGCAATGACGGTTGGCGGACAAGACGCGTTTGGTTCTCCGAGCGGAATGTCGCCGGGAATTCCAGCCAATCCAATGCCAATGAATCCGGGAACAATGGGAACAACCAACCCAATGCCCGGAACTCTAGGAACAACAACTCAGATGGATCCCATGACCGGAATGCCGGGAGCAAATCCAATGAATTCAATGAGTATGGATCCTATGAACATGGGAATGACCGGAACCGGAACAATGGGAACAACATGGAATCAGCCGGTTCACAATCCACAACTCTATATGTCGCAACGGAAACGACCAAGTCCTTATATTGATTCGGACAAATCGTTGATTGATCCTTGGGGGCAACCTTATCGGTATGACAACAGCAGGCAGTATTACGGTCTCAACAAAACCGGCGAAGCAAAACCGGCAATCTGGTCTGCCGGACCTGACCAAAAAGACGATACTCCAGATGATATTCTCAGTTGGGATGCCAACGAAGCCCAACGATTGATTGCCCTACATCAGCAACAAATGCAAAGCGGAATGGGAAGCATGAATCCAAATCCCATGAATCCAATGGATGGGATGGGCGGAATGATGAGCAACCCGATGGATCCGACAGGAACAGGAATGAATAGTGGATTGATGAATTCACCAATGACTCCTGCCGGTATGCCCAACCAACCGGGAATGATCAATCAGCCCGGCATGATAAATCCAAATGAAACCGGAATCATGCCCAATTCAATGCAAAATCCAATGCCAACGCCAACTCCCGTACCGCCCGCAATGCCAACACCACCAATGTAAAATGAATCATGTTTTCGGTATTGATTTCCCACAATTTTTATTTTATCAGGAGACAACTATGAAAAGACGTGACTTTCTGGCAACAGGTATTGGCGCAACCGTTCTTTCCACTGCGTCGCAGATTGACGCCGCCGACCCATTCGCCAACCGTGAGTTTATCGAATTTCGTACCTATTCCGTCAAAGACGAAACCAAAAAAGCCTTACTGGTCGAAACACTGGATAAGGCATTGATTCCGGCACTCAATACGCAAGGAATCAAATCAGTAGGCGTTTTCGTACCAATCGGAACGGAAACAAAATTTGAGAAAAATGTGTTCGTTGTTATTCCCCACAAAACAGTGGATTCGTACCTGAATTTGACGGCAAAATTGTTGGCGGACACCGTGTATCGAAAAAACGCCGTCGCTTTTTTTACGACAACATCCAAAGACCCGGTGTACGAAGGCTGCGAAAGTTCGTTTCTTAAATGTTTTGAAAACTGCCCCAAACTAGAAACACCGGAACTCGGAGCTGACCGGATTTTTCAGGCAAGAATTTACCGAAGTTTCAACATCGAACGCAATGCGGCTAAGATTCACATGTTCGATCACGGCGGTGAAATGGCACTTTTTCGCGAACTCGGTATTCATCCGATTTTTTTCGGCGAAGCCTTGTCCGGTAAAATGCTTCCGAACCTGACCTACATGGTTGCCAGTGAAAACGCCGAAAAACATGAAAAAGCATGGAAAGATTTTGTTGCCCATCCCAAATGGCAGGAAATTAAGAACAATCCCGCTTATACCGATACCGCAACCGAAATCTCCCGCGTCCTTTTGAAACCGTCGCCCGGCTCACAAATTTAACCGATTAACTGAATTAACTGAAAGGAATTTCTTGCTAAAGGGAACTTCTAAAAACCGCGATTAACCACGAAACACACGAAATTTCACGAAAAATACAATTGCTGTAAATCGTTTATAGTAAAATGTTACAACAAAAATCCTTTCGTGTTTTTTTGTGTTTTTCGTGGTTAAAAAAGAGTTTTTAGAAGTTGCCTAAAAAGACAATTTGAACCGTGAAAAAGACGAAAGAATGATTCTTGTGATTTTGTACGACAAAAAGATTTGACAGATCAATTTTTTTCCTTTTTTGTGAAAATTTGCCTAGCGTTTATTTTGTGGAGCTTAAATTAGGCAAGGTAGGCGACCGCTCTCCGTAGCGGTCGCGTCGGCGTACTCGCCGACTCGAATGTCGGAAGACTTGGCGTTACGTAGTTCAAGTCGGCGAGTACGCCGACGCAGCCTTTCGGAGAAAGGCTGCCTACCTATCTTATCTAATTTAAACTCCAAAAACGGAACACTAGGAAAATTTGTGCTTTTCGCGGTCAAAATTCATTTTGAGAGGTTTCTTTAACAACTTTAACTACTTTAACTTTTAACTTTTTTAGGAGCAAAAAACGAGATGAAAAAGAGTTTGATTTTCACAGGTTGTCCACTGACATTTATTTTTGCCGTCATGTTAGCGATGCTTACCGGTTGTCCCCAATCGTCAACCGTCGCTCCTCCGGCAAGTTCTCAACCGGTTCAACCCGGTGTTACGTCTGTCAATGGGGTGATTGAACCGTTGGTTCCGGCTCCCGCTTCGGATGAAAAGAAACCGAACGCTCAGGAAGAAGAAAAACCGGAACTAAAAGAAGGAGCAAAATTGGTTCCAGCCCTGCCCACCGGAAAAATCGCCGCTGAATCTGTGCCAATGCCGCCAATTGAAGATTTAATCAGTCAAATCGACCGATATGTCGAAACTCTCGGCACAACATTAGAAGAACTTGATGGAACCGCCAATTACAAAAATGACGGCGATTTTGTGGTTCGTGATGCCAACGCGTTGGCTCTTATTGCGTTGGCTGTTGGAAAGGCGGATGCCGATTCCAAATATAAGAAAGCCGCTCCCGGTATTATCAAGGCGGCGGCGGAGCTTGCTGCTGTTACGAAATATGATGACGCCAAAAAAGCTTACGACGCCCTCAAAACTTCGTTGACAAGCGAAGGTAATCCTGCTGCGCTGGAATGGACAAAAGTTGCGGAGCTTCAACCGTTGATGAAAGCCGTACCCAATCTTAGTTCGACCTTAACTCGTTTGACCAATACGGAAAAGAAGTTGAAATCGCAACTGAAAAAACCGGAACGAGTTTTCGGAATTTTAGCCGCGTTAGCCGTGATTCCGCAAGGAAGTATTGCCAACATCAAAGACACCTCGAAACCGGATGCTGTTGCCGAATGGAAAAAAGAATGTGAACAATTCCGTGACGCCGCCATCAAAGCCAATATTGCAATACACGATTATGCCGCTGAAAAAATCGATT